>SHBV01000129.1 GCA_004211885.1 Verrucomicrobiaceae bacterium | reverse complement strand
AAGGTGAAACCACGACCTTCGTCGTTCCTGCCGGTCCCACAGAAAATCCCAATCCGGCTGAAGGAAATCGTCTGTTTTTTCAAGTAACCGAACCTTAGATTCTATCGCTATACCAGTCGATATATGGGTTCCCAATTCTCTATTTTTTGCCTGAGTCTGACTTCACCAAAAATGACATGAGAGATTAATTAGGAAGAAACTAATATGACTGTCACCCATTCTCACGGAGATTTTTTCATGACTCACTGTGATTTTGCAATGAGTCTATTGAATCAGTGAGTGGTAAGTCCATCAACCATCTTAAAAAATTCCTTCCTGATGAATAGACAAACCTGACCCAGGCGCTTCAGCAAAATCCCATTTCCTAGTCCGAACAATTCCTCCCCATCCAAAACGGAGGCTAGGATTACTAATGTCTCTAGTGACTAAAATTCTACCAAAGGCACCTTCACGTGCTAGGGGAGGCTTTTTGAGAGCCTGACCTACACTCAGAGCGGCTCTGGACAACAAAGACGTTTCCCCAACATGTGCTCCAAGAATAACATCCATGCCCTGAGCCTGAGCGGCCCATGCAAGATCAATCGAACGCAGAATACCACCACTTTTGGAAACCCTAACATTGGCAATCCATTCCAGGCTCGGGTCCTGATACTTCGTTAACTGGTTTTTACTCAACAGACTCTCATCGAGGATGATACGCGCCTTCATTGCCTTGGCCAGTTGGGCTTGCCCCTCCGCATCACCAACTCTAAGAGGCTCTTCAATGGCCCAGATTTTCCGGTCAAGCTCTTTAAGATGATGCGCACACTTGTCCGCATCAGTGAAGAGGTTGTTCGCGTCTATTCGGAGCCGGATATTACCCGGCAATGATTGGAATCGCCGCTTATCCCGCTCCACATCCGAGCCAATTTTAACCTTAAAGTCCCTAAATCCAATGAGTCGGTAAATGAATGCTTGGGCACGGGTCTTAAGTGGACTGCTATCCCCCACAACTGCTGAGTATTGGATATTATCATTAAGGCCCGGCAAGCCCAGAAGAGCCTCAATCGACATTTCCTGCTCCTGAGCCAACACATCAATTAACGCAATCTCAAGTGCAGAAAAAGCAGCCGGATTTTTATCAATTAAGGCCTCTTCGGCCTGGAGCCTTTCCCTCAATGCGTCAATAGATTTGATCGAGTTAATCCAGTCTTCGCCGTGCTCATTAAGAAAAGCAATTACACTCTCTTCAGTTTCACCCGTCACATACGACCTTGGACAGGCTTCTCCGTAGCCTCTGAATGGGCCAGCTCTGACCTCAACAATAATGCTTGATGACTCAGAACGGTTAGCAGAGGCGTGTTTAAAATTAAACCTTAATGGAGCCGTGAAGCTCACCCATCTGATGCTACTTGTCATGGAGCCTCGCTATCAGTCCATTCACCAATAAATTCTGCCCATTCATCCCAGTATGCAAGTACTGGGGGTTTATATTGCGTTTCTCGAACCCCTTGCTCGAGGAGCTTGTCTTTGATGGCCTGACCCGACCCTTCAAGGAACCGTTCCGTCTTCACAGGTTTGAGACGACCACTTGCCCTCTTATCATCATATTCACTATTACTCTGTCGCAGCTCGGCTTCGATCCTCTCTGAAATAGAAACCAGCGAAACGTCCTGAGAGATCTCAACGAAAACTCGGTATGCACTGGCCTCTTCATCCGCAAGGACAAGATAGGTATCAGCAACGCAACTCGCCAATTTCAGTCCAGCAGACACCGCTGCAATTACCTGATCTTCGCTAAGTTTCTCTCCTGTAATATTAGTCACTCCCTTGCCTTTACGGACAAATCTTAATCCAGGGCAATCGCCTAATCCCTCAGTGGCCCTGACCACATCGTTAATGTCATACCGATAAAGGCCAGAAGGAGTTGTAACAAAAATGTAGTAATCCTTGTCCTCTTCAAGATCCGTCAATGAGAGGAACTTGGGGCAAGTCGACTCCCAATCCTCTTGTGCTACAAACTCATAAAAGTTATCGGTAAATATAGGCAGACAAATATTACGGTCGACATCAACGTTTGCTGTGCCACTAAACTCGCTAGAAGCATACCCCATTTCAACTACCTTCACTCTGGAAGGTAGATAGCGCTTAAGCTTATCCAATGCAATTCCACAACTTCCCCCTGTCCAGGTCACTAGAGTTGATAAGGACGGCCATAGGACATCTGGTGGTATCGTCCTATCTGTTTTTAGAGCCTGACTAAGAACGGTCCGGCGAGTCGATTTCATTTGAGCTCTGAGCTGTGGAAGAATTGAAGCAGTGCCCTTGAGAATTTTACTCTCATCACCTTCTATTAATGCGACCAACATTTCTTGAGCTCTTTTCTCGATGAGCATGCACACCTTAAGTAATGACGAAGGATTGACCGTAAAAACCCCGGTAGTGGAACCAAAAACCAAAGCAGACAATGCATAAACCTCATACTTAGCTTCCACATCACTCAAAGTGAAAGCTTCCTTTGGAATTCCGAATTTCTTTTCGAATAAGAAAGATAGCGACTCATAATTTGCACCTGACGCGGAGCCAAAAGGAATACCATTAGGTAGCGTTCCCTCAATTCCAGGGCTGAAAAAACCTAGAACTGTTCCTTTAAAAAAATCCGTCTTAGTCCACAGAGAATAGGCCAGTTGTTTCTGAAAACGCTTGATTTGATTGACTCCAGACTTCGTCATAGGAATATCTTTATAGCGTCCAGTCGTCCCGCTAGTTCGAGCATAAAATATAGGGTCAGCAACCGTGAGCTCTGAATTTCCTTCCTGCTGACGTTTGATGTAGGGCTCCAGATCATTGTAGTCGCTGATTGGAACTCGATCCCTAAACTCTTGGACCGATCTAATCTCAGCAAAACCATGTTCCTTCCCAAACTCAGTTTGCTCATTCTCTTGCAGAATCCTAAGCAATAGGTTTTTCTGAGTAGCCTCAATCCTACGTAATGCAATTAGAAAAGGTACCCGCATGGTTATGCGTGACCAGAACATTAATATACGGATCGCAATGTTGGCTATGAGCTCTTTCATTTATCGGGCTCGTGTTCTGTAGGTTGAGTCAAGGGTGCCGCGATCTGAGAAAGAAAACCCCGCGGCCATTTCTTATTACCAATTCCCACTTCAGAGACCGTCTTCTCCTTCGGTAAAAGCCGCGTCCCAAAACAAGCATCCCAAATGATAAGATTATTACCATAGTTGGCATGGCCCTCAGCAATTACGGTCGAGTGATGCCAACGGTGAAGTTCTGGTCCGGCAACGATCCAGTTCAAAAAACCGAGACGAACATCAGCATTGGAGTGTTGATAAAAACCATTAACTGCATAGAACACGAAATAAGCAGCGAAGACCTCTGGCCCAACTCCTAGCAGTAAGAACGGCAAACTATCACCCAGAAATTGGATTGTTTTGTCCAATGGATGAAAACGTCCAACATTCATCGTATAGAGCTTGTCGGAAGCATGGTGAACAGCATGAAACTTCCAAAGAGGATTGAATTCGTGCATTAAGCGGTGAATCCAGTAACGAAAAAACTCAGCGACCAACAACATCAGGGCAATCTGTCCCAAAAGCGGCCATTCATGAGGCCAAAAGTTCAGTGCAGTAAAAACTGAACTGCCGGCAAAAATGATAATAACTGCTGGCACGAGAACTTTAAGGACTGCAGGAATGCCCACCTGAACAATGATAAGAAACATGCCATCGGAAATAAGATCTTCAGCCTTGGGCCTCCATTCATTACGAGCCGGATTGAAGCTCTCATGAAGAATAACACCTAACGTACCAATTAATACTGCAAGATATGAGGCAAAGAGTAGCGGGGATCCGGATTCACTCATCCAAACAAATAGGGTAAAGCTCACTAGAATTATGAAGGGATAGCCAAAATAACGTAACAAATTCAAGCCGACCATCTTTGATTGCCCATTTGAAAAGGCATGACTCATGATCATTAGATAGGAAATCAATACGAAGTGAAAAACTGTGGGAACTGCCCCATCAAACCAAATATGATCACTAAGATCAAAAATACCAATAACCATCCTCTTCACCATTAAGACCAAGTAAATCCAACCCATTGCGGCCAAGGCCCGGCTTGCTTTTTGGTTGGCACCAAGGCGAGGTATAAACAAAGCGCCGAAAGTCATCAGTATAAGAATAATGAACTGCATGGAAAGCAGAACTGAATATGGCATAGCCTCACTGTGCCAAGCCTCGAAAGGTGGCAACCAGGAGTTAGGCCACTTAGCCACCAAAAGCTGCATTATTATTCGAAAAGCAAACAGAGCAGTAAGAACTGCAAGCAATACACGGTAAGGAATCCGAGCATCACGACAGTTCTTTTCTGTAGATGATTCGGTCCTGAGACTCATTCTTAACATGTAACATATCGGTGATCTCTAACCAATTACAAAAAACTCCTTAATTTGCAATGTCCGGCAACACTCAATCCTGACACTTGATTCATGGATCCTTAAGTGGGTAAGTCCCTCTTTAGTAGATAGAAGAAAATAATTTAATGTTTATTTTTATCTAAGAGCGCCTGAGTATATCGACATTACTAAAACCTTTGTCACTTCATGATCTGAAATGATTTTACCCGGTTCTTCTCTCTTCCCGAAACGCGAACCAGAACAGCACGAGCACTACCGCCATAAATATCGCCGGTACCAGCCAGTAGCTCTGCCACGAACCCGCATCGTTACCCGGAACTCCATACCGGGACCCGAGATATCCCACAAATAGCTGAGAGCTCAGGAAGAATCCGACTCCCTGAGTAAAAACCACCAACAAACCCTGAGCTTGCGCACGTACCTCCTCGCCAACGTGCTTGTCCACGTACAGGTATCCCGAAACAAAAACAAAATCGTAACTGAATCCGTGTAGTAGCACCGCGATCACCAGCAAGGCCATCATGCTCCCACCGCTCGAAGTGGCTGCCTCTGAGAAGAGCACAAAACGCAGTGCCCAGCACAAGAGTCCGATTCCCATCGTCCACTTGATCCCAAATCGCTTGATAAAGACCGGCAGAATGACCGCGAGCACGACCAGCTCGGCCATCTGCCCCATCGTGAAGAAAGCTCCGGAACGTTCTATTCCTAAGAAGTTGACGAAAGTACTGCCCATTCCCCAGTACGGCATCATTCCCATCGACGCTAAGAGAGAAGCCACCATGAAAATCGCAAAGGCCCTTTTCTTGAAATAGCGCCACGTGCCAGACCCGTAGAGTTCTCCCATCTTTAAAGGAACTC
>SHBV01000128.1 GCA_004211885.1 Verrucomicrobiaceae bacterium | reverse complement strand
AATTCCAGACTCCCCTCCACTACTCTAGCTTGGCAGTATCGGATGCAGTTCCGAGGTTGAGCCCCGGGATTTCACATCTGACTTACCATGCCGCCTACGCACGCTTTACGCCCAGTAATTCCGAACAACGCTTGGGACCTTCGTATTACCGCGGCTGCTGGCACGAAGTTAGCCGTCCCTTCCTCTTGAGATACTATCAGGACCCACCGGTATTAACGGTAAGTCTTTACTCTCTCATGACAGGAGTTTACAACCCTAGGGCTGTCATCCTCCACGCGGCGTCGCACCATCAGGCTTTCGCCCATTGTGAATGATTCTCGACTGCTGCCACCCGTAGGTGTCTGGACCGTGTCTCAGTTCCAGTGTGACTGATCATCCTCTCAGACCAGTTACCCGTCGTTGCCTTGGTGAGCCATTACCTCACCAACTAGCTGATAGGCCGCGAGCCCATCCAGAAGCGCGAGGTGCCTAAAAGGCGCCCCCGCTTTAATCCACAAGAGATGTCTCTTGCAATCTGTTGGGGTATTACAACAACCTTTCGGCTGATTATCCCCTGCTTCTGGGCAGGTTGCTCACGTGTTACTCACCCGTTCGCCACTAGACTTAGCAAAGCAAGCTTTGCTAAGTCTCGTTCGACTTGCATGTCTTATCCACGCCGCCAGCGTTCGTTCTGAGCCAGAATCAAACTCTCCGAAAAGAAAGTATGTAGTCTCGGCCGGTAAACCGGCTCCGACAAATATTCTGACGGGAATCAGGGTGCCTACTTTCAAGCACCCTGTTTACCGCGCACCACATCGCTTCAAGCGAGCGGCACGCAACGTACAAATTAGCTTTTTCAATTTCCATTCAATCTCTCGTCGACGCATAACGTCTTCGTTTGATTGAACCTGTTTTCTCAAAGAACAACAACTTCCCTCAAGTCATAAATACATCAGCACTCGATGGTAACAGTTGTACTCTAGACCCTATGGGATCCCTAACTTCTTCCAGTCAGGGGGGCGGGAATTATAGTCGAGCACCCTTGAGGGTCAAACGATTTTCTCTAGCTATTACACGTTTTTTGGTATTTTTTTGCCTTAAAAACCAATTTTTTGATATATAGAGCTTATAAAGTGTTAATCTTCAATGACGTCTGGCCAATTCGTATGGAAAAATTCGCCTGCATTTTTATCAACTCTCTCATAGGTATGAGCTCCAAAAAAGTCTCTCTGAGCCTGTAATAAGTTAGCAGGCAGGTTCTCGGAGCGAAAACTATCATAGTATCCGAGCGAAGAGCTAAAAGCGGGTACTGGAATACCGTTTTCAATAGCTAGACAGACAATATCTCGCCAACTCGACTGACTTTTATCTAATATTCCATTGAAATAATCATCCAGCATTAGATTGCCAAGTTCTGGATTCCTCTCATAAGCCTCCGTGATTCGGTTAAGAAAACGGGCCCTTATAATACAACCGCCTCTCCATATTCTGGCAATAGAACCCAGGTCCAGCTCCCAGCCATGAGAATCTCCTACTCTTTTCATAAGATCAAGACCCTGAGCATAAGATATTATTTTTGATGCGTGTAATGCATCTTTGACTTTTTCAATGAGTTGAGACTTCTCAATTCCGGAACCTGACAAAGAATCATTAGAAGGGCCGCTCAATTGAGAAGAAGCGATTACCCTCTGCTCTTTCAAAGAGGAAAGAATCCTAGCTTCGACGGCAGCATTTATAGTTGAAATCACAACCCCGTTTTCAGCAGCACTCATTACTGTCCATCGACCAGTTCCTTTCTGGCCAGCACGATCCAATATCATATCAACGATTGCATTCCCTGTTTCCGGATCTTTCTGAGCAAATATCTTACTTGAAATCTGAATGAGATAGCTTTCGAGATCTCCATCATTCCAATCAGAAAAAACCTGAGCCAATTCATCAGCAGTGAATCCTGCAGACTTAAAAATATTATAGGCTTCGCAAATCAGCTGCATGTCACCATATTCAATACCATTATGAACCATCTTCACATAGTGCCCTGCACCACCCGGTCCGATAAGAGTAACGCATGGATCATCTTCAACTTTTGCAGAAATTGATTCAAAAATCGGGCGGATTATTTCCCAGCTCTCTTGGGGGCCACCAGGCATGATTGCAGGACCCTTCAATGCTCCCTCCTCGCCACCAGAAACACCAGTACCTATAAACAACAATTCCTTTGCCTTCAGTTCGTTAGAGCGTCGTTCACTATGAATGTAAAAAGAATTTCCACCATCAATGATTAGGTCTCCAGCCTCCAGTAGAGGCACTAACTGTTCGATGACTTTATCTACTGCATCGCGATCATTAATATTATTCCCAGCAGTCGATTTGACCATTAGCATTACTTTTCTAGGTCTTTCTAGGCTACTCACAAACTCCTCAAGACTTTCGAAACCTTCAACACTTTTGCCCTTAGCTTCCCCACTCAGAAATTCCTTCATCGTTTCACTGGTTCGATTGTAGACCGAAACCTTGAATCCACGACTCGCCACATTAAGTACAAGATTCTGACCCATCACTGCTAGGCCGACTAAACCAAAGTCATTATTACTCATTTCTTTTGCTTTGCTCTTATTATTAAATTTGTAAGGATTTCTAAACTCTTAATCATTCAAAGGGCGAACGACCACTAGCGCAAGACACAATGCATAATCTCACTTTTATTTTATCTAGTCAGGAAATAGCAAATCAAGATCCTAAATGGAACGAAAAATTTGGGGCCGAACTAATATTCTGGGGCATTGTCAGGAAGTTGGAAAATGATAAACCTATAAAGGGTATAAAATACAGTGCCTACCCAGAACTCGCAGAAACATTAGTAAATAGATTCGCATCAGAAGCTGAAAATAATTTTGGCGAGCACAAGGCACAAATAATCCACAGAATTGGGTTCGTTGCCGTCTCCCAACCTTCAGTTGTTCTCAAAGTCGGAAGCTGTCATAGTGAAGTCGCTTATGAGATTTCACAATGGTATCTGGAAAAAATAAAAAAAATACTCCCAATCTGGAAAGAAATCGTCTACTAGAAACACTATGAATCTACCGAACAAACTTACTATAGGACGACTAGGGATGACTGGTCTTTTTGTTATGGTGATGTCGGTTCCTGACTCATACATCAAAGAAAATCAATTGCCTGATCATCGAATCACAATTGCTATAATTTTCTTTCTAATAGCTTCAATAACTGATTTTCTTGACGGCTACTTTGCCAGAAAACTCGATCTTGTAACGGACTTTGGTAAGTTAATGGATCCGCTCGTGGATAAGATTCTCACTAGTGCCGTGTTCATTGTTTTAACTAAGGAGGAAATGGTCCCGGCATGGATAACCATAACAATAATTGGAAGAGAATTTCTTGTGACAGGACTGCGCTTACTAGCCTCTAATCAGGGATCATTACTTTCAGCAGATTCGTTAGGGAAATGGAAGACCACGTCTCAAATCATTACAGCCACTTACTTTTTGATCGCTATTGGATCAGATGAAAAAATTATAAATCCACTAACATCATTGCAGCAGCCATTCATTGGGAATGTCCTTCTATTTATTTGTACAATGATAACAGTAATTTCTGGGGCCTCTTACATTAAGAAAAATCTTAGCCTCATAAAAACAGACTAGAGGACAGACTTACCCTCCTCTGTTAAAAAGGCCACGGGACGGAACATTAATGATGTCATTTGGCTCAAGTTTAACGTTTGCTTTGCTGGTCGTTTTAGATAAATCATGGATAGTCGCTTTCCCTGCCCTAGTCAGTTTAACTCTCTTAGGATTAGCAAAATCTGAGAATCCACCACACTGGGCAATCGCATCCAACAATGTGAGTCCAGGAGTAACGCTAACTCCCCTCCTCGTATTCACTTCGCCAAGGACACTCACATATCGCTGGATTGCTCCAGCTTCACCAAGAATAATAACCACATTAGGTTTAGTGAAGATTTCAGCATCCTCATAGGCCTTTTCCACTTTCCTCATTAATTGTGATGGCTTCAACCCCGAAGCTTGCATTTCCTTAAGATAAAGCAATTTAATGCTACCTTCATCACTTATCGTGTAAGTTTGACTTATTGAAGTCTGATCATCTGAAGGAACACCCGTGAGCCGAAGGCCAAAAGATTGACCCTTTTGCAGAATAGGTTCAGCCGCATAAATACTTGTGGCTAATAATGTAAGGATAATTGAAAAGTTAATTGCTTTCATTAGAACTTGTCTTCGATTGAAACTTCTTCACTCGAACTTTTCGACTCCTCAGATTGAGGGGCCTTTGGTTTATCAGAACTGATCTTCTGGTTAGGATCTATATTACTTGGAGAATAATAAGTATAGTAACTCGTGTAATATTGATACTGATTATCAGAACGCACATCAACATTGTTTAGGACAACTCCGAGAGCCTTTCCTCCAACATTCTCAATTGCTTGTTTCACCCGAATCAACATTCCCCGAGGAAGCTTTCTGTGTTGAATTACAATAATCGTAAGGTCAACTTCCGACGCCAAGACTGAAGCGTCACTGACACCTAGTATCGGCGGAGAGTCAACTAGCACCAAATCAAATCGACTCTTAACATCAGCAATGAGTTCTGACATTCTCCGTGAGTTAAGTATGCCGGCTGCATCAGAAGGAAGAATTCCAGAAGGCATAAAGAAGAGATTCTCATACGCTGTCTGCAGGATTACATCCTCGAGTGCAAGATCAGTAGTTAAATAATTAGTCAAACCAACTGAATTATTAATGTTAAAGAAAGTATGTAATTGAGGTCTACGCAAATCACCATCAATCATTAGGGTATTATAGCCGCCCTGAGCACAGACATAAGCTAAGTTCACTAAGGTCGTAGACTTACCTTCGCCCGCACCACCACTGACAATAGTCATAGAGTTGGCGTCAGCTGTTTTCCTATTAAATTCAATATTAGTTCTTAGAATTCGGTAAGCTTCTGCGTCCGGACTGAGCCCGCTCTGGCGGTGAAGAACGCCAACGGCTTGAGGGATAACTGCAAGAACTGGCAACTCAAGAAAATGCTCAACCTCATCTAGGCTCTTGACGGAAGTATCAAGATATTCGAGGAAAAACGCCATTCCAATACCGAAGACAAGACCAACAGCTGCACCCAGAACTAAGTGAAGCTTAATATTGGGTCGAGCAGGATTTCCTGGATCTGCTGCCTCCGCAATCTCATGAATAACCATTGGTGTTCTCTGACCCGCCGCATCAATCTTTTCCTTGGCAAGTTTAGACTGCATTCCGTTCAGCATCTCTTTAGATAATTCATACTCCTTTTTAGCTTCGATATAATTGATATTATCTTTCCGCTCTTTTAGTGATGCTTTTTCAGTCTTTTCTTTTGTTTCCTTTGAATTTTGGAATTGTTGTTCAGCCATCGACAGCTGT
>SHBV01000127.1 GCA_004211885.1 Verrucomicrobiaceae bacterium | reverse complement strand
ATTCGTTGGATACTCTGGCTGGTCTGAAGGACAGCTAGAGTATGAGCTTCAGCAACGTTCTTGGATAACTAGAAAGCCGGTTCCGATAGCGGCTAGCTTAGATGCTGATGAAGGTTTGTGGAAAGAGCTTCTTTCTACGATGGGGCCTTATTATAAAATGTTATCCTCATTTCCAGAGAAGCCAGAGCTCAATTGATGATCTCAGGAAACGTTCTTCACGGGCCGTGTAATGCGTCGCCATAGAAATTCAAGTTCTGGTGCAATTTCAGAAAATGTTTCTTCTTCAGAACTTGAAGCATTGATGATGGATTTTCCTGCGGCGATAGATGCTAATTCTTCGCGATCCAATTCAAGGATATCGAGATTTTTTCTTGCGCTTCCGTTCAATGCATCAAATTGAAAATTTTCTTCTTCAGGAGATTTGAAAGCAATGACTTTGGAGCTTTCCATTGTGCTGTTCTCTGCCTGATCCACTAAGGCTCTCCAGTACGGGATCCGTGCTGCTGGTTCAAATCCGAAGATAATTTCCATTTCGGGTGAGAGCCAGGAAGATGCTGAAGATTCTCCATGAACATCAAATTCTCTATATTCAATAATGGGAGATCTTCTACCAGCCATTTCCAGAGTGTAGCGGATCGCTTCTGTGTCGAATAGACTTTGCCCGCTCGAAAACAGTTCATTTCTTTGGTCTGCGAAATCTTTGACCGAGCTTGGAGCATTTTTTTCAGGTTCTTTCCAAGGTGAATCGGGCACCGGCTCTGGATATTGAATGGGGCTTGGCTCGGTCCTTTGGTTGACCGAGCGCATCATTTCCTGAATCCTTTGTAAAGTTTCCGAGTGCGTTGAATGCTGAGTAGATTCTGGCCTTCTAATGGTAGAAGGTCTGTCCAGTAAGACTTTGTTTGTTCTTTCCTTTAACCATTCGGATGATGCCATTCGTAGGATTTGGCGAGGGGAGGGAAGGCCCTCCTTTGGAGTTGATTGATAAATTTTCTCCAAATCTATCCTATCAATAAACTCATTAGCGGTATCAGGTTCTAAATTTGTACATTCTATGCGGTGCCTGATGAGCTCTTTAGCGGCGCTCATAGATATACCTTTTAGCTGAATGTTTTTTTCGTTTATCCTGTCCCTGATAGCGGAAGGGATGGTCTTCGTGAACGTTGATTCCCACAGGTCATCATTGATTGCCAGAATGATCAAGGGCACTACAGCTTGTTGAGTAATGTCTGCTATCAGTTGTGTAATTTTTAGACTCTTATCAGTGTCCTTATATAAGAGATCGAGATGGTCGAAGACGAGAATCAGTGGCTGATCCCTAGTGATGAAGGTGTTGAATTCTTCGATGCGAATCTTTGCATCATGATCGGTCAGAGAATTGATTTCTTTTTTTATTAGTCCTGGGCCATCAAGTTCGCATCCGTAGAGAATCTCAATCCAAAATTCACAGGATTCATTTGATAATCCTGTCTTATTGGCGAGGGCAGTCACTAGATGAGGAAAGAGTGCCGTGATGTTTTGCTTGAACCATTCAGCAATGAGAGATGAGCTGTCTTTAAGGTTGAGCATTTTATCATAATGCTTTTTCAAACCGTTAATGGCTGTTGATGTGTTTTCGACGGGTACAATTCCATCGGTGACCAGTTCGCATATGAGGTCGGCAAATAATGACCTGGTAATTGCCGCTAATGGCGAGAAGGAACCGTCAGAGGGTTTATCTGAAAGAAAGAATATTACTTGTTGGAGAATGAAAGAATAGCTGCATGGAGATGCAGCCGATAGATTGATTTGAACTGGAGTCGAGATCGCGGGGTGAATATTTAGAGCCTCAGCGATGAGGTGCGTTTTTCCTTGTCCTGCCGTAGGTGAACTAACCATTAGGATATTGCCTCTTCGGTTAGTTGATTGGCTGGAGGATAGGATTTGGTCCCTAATTAAGCCAAGTTCCGTAGGGTAGAGTGAAACACTTTTGCCTGACTGAAGTAATGAGTCAGGGTTAAAAATGGAATCCTCAAATGGGTTGTCTCGGGTCATCAAGGAAGAGTCAATTACTGACAATTCTTTTTAATTACGGAAATAATGATAATGCGCCGATCTTACTGAATATTTGAATAAATAACATATAAAACAGAGCAAAATTGAGAATCTTATCATATTTCCTGATAGAAGTTTATAATTCATGCCAATAAGGCCTTGGGAACGATGGATTGAGCTTAACGGCCTTTTAATGTTCTCAGATTGTTCGGTCCCGTTATTGGCCCGATAAAAAGGAAAAAACTCTTTTCATTGCATTAACTTTGCAGTACAAAGTTAATGCAATGAAAGATTCAGACCATGCGGTAGAGCATTTGAAAGTGATTCGAGGAATGATGGAGAAGGCTACCATTTACAGAGCCATTTCAGCGCCGGCAGCAATTTTCGGTGGGTTATTGGCGATGTTGGTTGGATTTTATTTTTATGTCCAGGACCAGCGAGAGATTTACGTGAGCGGATATGAGTTCTTTTGGGTCTGGATAATTGCTCTTGTCATTGGTGATGCATTCAATGGTTTTCTATTATTCAGGCGTGCCCGGAAAGAAGGCGTAAATTTTTTATCGTCCGGACTAAAGCATACTTGCTTTGCGTGTGCTCCTGCTGCCATTGCTGGAGGAATTATTTCTTATGAAGTGGTCGAACAGGAAATTGAGCTTTGTGCTCTGGTCTGGGTCCTTTGCTACGGCGTTGCCATTTTGTCCATGGGTGCTACTGCGCCGCGTTCATTGAGGCGATTGGGATGGGCATTTTTAATATCTGGATGCATTATATTTCTGGTCTGGATTAAATTTGGCCCTGCCTTCTCTGCGCTTTTAGGAATTAACACGCTCGGTGCCGGAGCGATGATAATGATGATCACTTTTGGGCTTTTGCATTTATTCTATGGATTTGGTGTTCTTTTGCGAAAGGAGAAACAGGATCCTGTTTCCTGAAGAGCATTTAATATGATCGATTTTGATAAGCTCGATAAGACGATTCATGAAAAAGGCAGATTGTCTATAATGACAATGTTAGCCACTAGGACTGATTGGAAATTTCAGGAGCTCAAAGATCAATTAAAGATGAGTGATGGGAATCTTATAACTCACTTGAGGTCCCTTCAGAAAGCGGGTTATGTATCTACGAAAAAGGAGCTCAAAGGGCGCAAGGTAACAAAATATTTACTGACGCGTTCGGGTAAAAAGGCATTCAAGGAGTATCTGGGGCTACTTGAGCTAATTGTAACGCAGGGAAGTTCATAAAATTAAAAATTTTTGTAAGAAAGCTTTGTCTCACAAAGTATATAATTAAATACAGATGAAAAAATAATGAGTAAACTGAATGTACATTTAGCATCCCATTACGGGATGTGTTTTGGAGTGAGGGACGCTTTAGCGGCAACTCGGAGCACATATAATGAAAGTGATGTTACGGTTCTTGGGCAGTTAGTTCATAATCCGGTAGTGAGTCAGGAATTAACTGAGAATGGAGTCAAGAAAGGTGACCTTAACAATCCCACAACAGGCATTGGTGGGACTGTTATTATTACTGCGCATGGAGCCTCTGAATCTGATCGTTCGCGTTGGTCCTCCACTCAGAGCAAGGTATTGGATACTACATGCCCCCTCGTTCACAAGGCGCATAAATCGCTTGTCTCTTTAGTTGATTCAGGATTCTTTCCTGTGGTCATAGGGAAAAAGGGGCATGCCGAAGTGAATGGGCTCGTTGGAGATTTTCCACAAGCAATAGTCATCGAAGGGGATGAAGATATATTTGAAGTGCCCTATGAAGGAAAGATTGGTATTGTTTCGCAGACCACTCAGCCCATTGAAAGGGTTAATGAATTGGTTGAGAAGATACGTTCTACGAGGAATGCATGCGAAGTGAAGTTCATAGATACAGTATGCGCACCCACTAAGAATAGACAAAAAGCAGTAAAAGATTTGTCTAAGTTTTGTGATCTGATCGTAGTAGTTGGTGGTTCTAACAGTAATAATACTGCGCAACTAGTGTCCAAAGTGGAGGGACTTGGGTGCAGGGCCGTTCAGGTAGAAAGGCCCGAAGATCTAATTTTTGATTGGTTCATAGGAGCTAAGGACGTGGGAGTGACTGCCGGCACTTCGACATTAGAAGAAACGGTGACAAGTGTTTCTGAGAGGATCAAAGCTATTTCTGATGAAATGGCTTTAAAAGACAGGGAATGCCTTGGAAAAGAGAGAATATTGTGCTGAATGATGGTTTCTAAGTTCCTTTATTTAAAGAATTATGGGATCATTATGTAAATTTTACGCAGGTATTGATTATTTTATCCCTTGGATCTATTTTATTTATATGAAGCCGATTAAACTCTTCACTTTGGGGGTCTCCCTTATTTTTATATCATCACCTTTGCTTGCGCAGGACCAGCCACTCACTCCTACGGAAAAGGCTCAGATGCTAAAAACCGTTAAAAACATAAAAGGCAACGTAAAGAAGGGTCGGTTCGGAGTTCATTCTTCAGCCATATCAGCATTCAGGGCCGCATCGTCTTCCCCAATTTCCGCGTATGAGTTTTATCTGAAGTGTTACAAGGAAATTAATTTTACTAGGAAGGGAGCTAAGGAATCAGAATACCGTGATTGGAAGTCAAAGAATAAAGATTATCTCAGTTCGAGGGAGCATGCAACGGCCAGGAAGTTGCAGTTACAGTTCCTTGTCCTCACTCTAAGGGCAGCGCAAATCCCTGAAGATAAGAGTAAGGAGTCACTCGTTCCTGAGTTAACTACGCTAATGGATAATTGCTTATCAGCTTATCCTTACCTCGGCAAATCCAAGAGGATATTATCTTCAGGGGCCACAGGTTCAACTTTTGCAGAAGTTTATGATTTGCAGTCGACGCTAGGCGCTCTCAGAAAATGGCCTCGTGCTCCAATGGACATTAGCGGTATATACGAGTCTACGATTTTCCCTATTTATCGTAAGCCTGAAAGAGTCAAGGAGTTGACTGCGGCATGGGACAAGAGGATTTCTCAGGAGATTGCTTTGGTCGCAGCGGCCGATAGCTCGGAAGCTGAAGCTGATTTTACAAATAAGACACTTCCAAAGTTGAAGTGGGCCAAGTACCTTGATTTACTTAGAGCGGGTAAGACGAGAGTCGCATTAACTGCAATGGTGACTCTAGTGAAAAGCAATCCCGAGCATCAACAGATAGATGCATGGCTCGAAGAGTTGGAAGGTTACCTATCGGGTGAAGTTACTCCTAGCAGCTTTGAAGATGCAGCGAAGGAAGCTGAGGCGCTTGCCGCTAGAAAAAAACAGAACGCTGGTACGAATTCTCCTGCCAATTCAAATGCTAATGCAGCTCAAAAAGCTCTGGAGGGTTTAAATCTTGGAGGACGACGGGGCAATAGAGAAATTCCAAAAGACGTT
>SHBV01000126.1 GCA_004211885.1 Verrucomicrobiaceae bacterium | reverse complement strand
TTAAAATTTGGCTCTCTGGCCCTAATATTTGAATACCTTCCGTATTTCTTCTTATTAAACAATAGAGCAGGGTTTGCTAATCCCGTCAAATAATTCAATTCTATATTACATATATTGTAAGAAGTTATGAGTATGACTAAATAAATCAGGAAAAACTGAATAAAATTAAGCGGTATGTTTGAAATAAGCCAAAAACTCGACGTTTCCAGCTGCGCCCTTAATTGGTGAACTAATTGTTCCGATATGATCCATCGTTAGTGATTGAGTGCCGAACATTTCAATTTTCGTGGTAGCTTCTTTGTGTAAGGAAGGATCTTTAACTATGCCGCCCTTACCGATCTGTTCACGTTTAAGTTCGAATTGAGGCTTAATGAGACATATTATATCTGTTGAACCTTCTAGTATACTGCATGCAGGAATTAGAATTTTTTGGAGTGATATGAACGATACGTCTATTACTATGATGTCGATTTGATCATTTATGTCGTTTTTAGTAATATTCCGACAATTGAAGTTTTCTCTGCTGATGACCCTCTCATCACTTCTAAGTTTCCAAGCTAATTGATTCGTTCCTACATCAAAAGCATAGACTCGTTGGGCTCCATATTGTAAGAGACAATCAGTGAATCCACCTGTTGATGACCCTAAATCTAGGCCAATTTTGCCTTTAACTGTTATGTCGAAATAATTAATGGCGGCCTCGAGCTTTAGACCCCCTCTACTTACATACTTTGGTCGTTCTTTGATTTTTAATTCATCATCATCATTTACCTTAAATGAGGCTTTATCGTTCATATGTCCATTAACAGATACTTCTCCGGCCAATATCAATTTCTTTGCTTCTTCTCTGGAGTTAACTAAGCCTTTTGCTAGTAATTGCAGATCTAATCTAGTTTTTGGCATATTTACGCAAATAACGTTAATATATGATGGAATTTATTATATTTAAGGCAATTTCCATTAATATCATCTTTATAAATTTACTACCAGATTCTAGAAATCCAATAGAATTCGAATTGATAAAAATGTATGACCGCACGATAGGTCGCTAATGCAAGATTCCGACTACAATACTGATGATCTAAGAATAGATCAAATAAGACAACTAATTGCACCTGCATTATTGATGTCTGAATTCACTGTCAGTGAAAATGTTGGTAAGTTAGTTAGTGATGCTAGGGTTTCAGCTGCATCCATACTTAACGGTTCTGACGATCGTTTACTTGTCGTTGTCGGGCCGTGTTCTATTCATGACGTTGATGCTGCAGTTGAATACGCTTCAAAGCTAAAGGATCAGATTGATAAGCATAAAGATGACTTACTTATCATAATGAGAGTCTATTTTGAGAAACCAAGGACCACAGTTGGTTGGAAAGGGCTTATTAATGATCCAGATCTAGATGGTTCTTTTGACATTAATAAAGGTTTGGAGATTGCTAGAAAGCTTCTTATTGATATCAATGAGTTAGGGGTACCGGCAGGCACAGAATTTCTTGATACGATAAGCCCCCAATATATTGCAGATTTGGTCTCTTGGGGAGCCATTGGTGCTAGGACTACTGAAAGCCAGATTCATCGTGAATTAGCGTCCGGATTATCTATGCCCATTGGGTTTAAAAATGGAACGGGAGGTAGTGTCCAGATTGCTGTTGATGGTATTAAGGCAGCATCAATGCCGCATAATTTCCTCTCTGTTACAAAACAAGGAGTCAGCGCCATTGTCTGTACAGTAGGCAACCAAGATTGTCATATCATTCTGAGAGGCTCTTCTGCTGGGCCAAACTATGATTCGGCGTCCATTCTTGAGACTTCTGATCTATTAGAAAAAAGCAATCTGCCAAGACCGTTAATGATTGACTGTAGCCATGGAAATAGTCTGAAAGATCATAAAAATCAACCTAAGGTTGCTGCAGATGTATCAGCTCAGTTGTCCGAAGGGAATTCAGACATTGCTGCCGTCATGGTTGAAAGTAATATTGAGGAAGGAAATCAAAAATTAACTGATGATTTGAGCTCATTAAATTATGGGCAGAGCGTCACAGACGCTTGTGTTGATTGGAGTGACACTGAATCAATTCTTGAAGAACTTGCTCAGGGAGTCAGAGCAAGGCGAGGATCGAGCTAGGATTTGTCAAAATTTAAGGTAGAAGTTCCTTAACAGCTTCCCTCTCTTCATTTAACTCTGACACTGAGTCCGCAATTTTCTTTTTTGAGAATTCATTGAGCTCAAGGTCAGGAACTATTTCCCGTAAGGCTCCGTCACTTCGTACAGGAAACGAGGCGATTAGTCCTTCATCTATGTCGTAACTACCATCAGAGCAGATGCAAACGCTATTCCAGTCCCCTTCTTCGGTGTTTTGCGTAAGATGTTTAACATTGTCAATTATTGCATTTGCAGCGGAAGCAGCGGATGAAGATCCTCTAGCTTCAATGATGGCTGCTCCCCTTTTCTGAACAACAGGAATGAATGTGTCTTTTAGCCAGTCATCGTCGTTGATAGTTTCATTGGCTGGGATTCCATTTATTCTAGCGCTGTAGAAATCTGGGTACTGAGTTGCTGAATGATTACCCCAAATAGTCATGTTGGTGACATTGGTGACATGGACTCCTGCCTTCTGTGCAAGTTGTGACTTTGCACGATTTTCATCTAGCCGAGTCATTGCATGCCAACGTTCATTTGGCACGTCTGGAGCATTGTTCATTGCGATGAGGCAATTCGTGTTACAGGGATTTCCTACGACAAGAACTCGAACGTCAGAGGATGCGTTATTGTTAATGGCCTGCCCTTGGCCTGTAAATATTTTACCGTTAATTCCTAGCAGGTCTCCCCTTTCCATGCCGGCTTTGCGCGGCACACTACCCACAAGTAGGGCCCAGTTTGAGTTAGAAAAGCCAGTGTCTAAATCACAGGTAGGATTAATTTTATTTAGTAGAGGAAAAGAACAATCATCAAGTTCCATGCAAACCCCCTCCAGAGCTCCCATTGCAGGTTCGATTTCAATCAAATTTAAATTAACGGGTTGATCGGGACCGAACATTGATCCGGAAGCGATTCTGAAAAGGAGTGAATAGCCAATTTGGCCAGCTGCGCCAGTGACTGAAACGGTAATGGGGTCATTCATGTTATACTTGTGTGATAGTTTAGCTTTTGGAGATATTTTCTATTATTGAATGGCTTGTTGTGTGATTCTTATCAAGTTTTTTTTACCAAGTTGCTCCGATTGATCCTACTTCCCATTCTTCTACAAGATCAGAATCGAAGTCTTCTAAGAATCTGGACGGGCGTTGCATGACGTCGCCCGTTCTGGAACTGGGCCAAATATAAGGATATATTAGGTAAAGCTCATCCTTTGCTCTAGTGACTGCAACATAGAATAGTCTCCTTTCCTCTTCGAGGCCGGACTCTTCTTCATCGTCTTCCTCAATGACCCGAGAATTTGGAAACATTCCGTCCGTGAGCCAAATTACGAATACTGCTCGCCATTCTAGGCCCTTGGCTTGGTGCACAGAAGATAAAGTAATTGCTTCAGACTTGTCCTTCTTATCATTTTGTTTCATGGGTTCACCTTCGACGCCAGAGAGGAGAGCCAATTGGCCAAGGAACTCACTAGTGTCCTCGAACTGTTCGCTGTATCGTTTTAGTTGTTCAAGGTCCTGAATTCGGTTGTCATAATTAGTGAATTTGCTACGCATGTAATCATCATAAACGCCACCAAGGATAGAGGATATCATTTCGCGGGGAGTAGTAATTTCGCCTTCCGGGGCCATCTCATCCATCGTGTAACCGAACTGGATCCAAGTATTTTTAGATTTTGCCGGAACTTTAAATTTTTTGAGGTGCTTAGAAAATGATTTCGGAGGGCTGTCATCTTTGTTTATAGGAGACTTTATCCACTCGAGCCACAAGTTATTGGCTGTTACGATACCAATGCCAGGAAGCATTCTGGCAATTCGCTTAAATGCAACTTCATCACGAAGATTCACGGACAGTTTCATGAATGCTGCGACGTCCTTAACGTGTGCTTGCTCGAAGAATCTGAGGCCGCTCGTAATGTTGAATGGGATTCCTCTGTTAGTAAGTTCCATTTGAAGTTCCATCGCATGAAAGTGCGCCCTATAAAGAACCGCCATTTCCTCTAATTCTACGCCTTCATCTCTAAGCTCAAGGATCCGTTGTGCGACGAATGCGGCTTGAGTATTTGGTTCATTCACTGGTACCAGGGCCGGTAACTGACCCCTCTCTGGTCGGTTCGCTTTGAGGTTTTTCTTGAATTGTTTTTTGTTTGAGGAAATCGCTTGATTGGCAAGTTCTAGGACTTCAGGAACTGATCGGTAATTGGTTTCGATTTTAAATGTTTTAGCTTTTGGGTATGACTCTTCAAATTGAAGGATGTGTTCAAAGTCTGCTCCTCGCCACGAATAGATGGATTGAGCGTCATCTCCAACGACCATTAGATTTCCATGTTTTTTGGAAAGAAGGTCAATGAGTTTTGATTGAACCCAGTTAGTGTCCTGATACTCGTCGACTAAAACAAATTGAAACTGTTGCTGGTACACTTGTGCGATATCCTCGTTATCTTCGAGGAGTTGAACTGCTAAAATTAAAAGGTCATCAAAATCAGCGCTGTTAGTTTCAATTTTTCTTTGCGTGTAAACTTGACCGACCTTTTTAATTGGCCTTAATAGATCGAGAAAATAGGGATACCTGTATTCAAGGATCTCGCTTAACTCTTCGCCAGTATTTTCAACGAGGCTGAACATAGTTGCGAGGAGTTCGGGCTTAGGGAATCTAATTTCTTTAGTGTTCACGCCCGCTGCAGCGATGCAGGTAGACATTAGATCCTTCTGGTCTTCCCTGTCCATTATGGTGAATGATCTTGTCAGGCCTACTTTTTCTGCGTGCTGACGAAGGAGTCTATTTCCAATTGAGTGGAAAGTGCCGCCCCAGATCGCTCGGGTCTCATAAGGGACAAGATCTTCTACCCTCTGTAGCATTTCTTTGGCTGCCTTGTTAGTGAACGTTAATAAAAGAATATTGTCGGGTTTTATTCCGTTATCTAGTAAGTAGGCGACTCGATAAGTTAGTGTTCGGGTCTTACCGCTACCTGCTCCAGCAATGACGAGGGCCGGGCCCATTAATGAAGTGACTGCCTCATATTGTTGTTCATTGAGTTCAGACTTGTAATCGATTTTACTCGAAGGGCCTGCGCCTGCAGTCGAATCAATGTTGTACTTTCGAGCCATTTAGTGGCTAAGAATTGTCAGCTGCATCAATGCTCTTTGCGTGATCCGTGAAGTCGGTAAGTTCTTTCCTTATGACGGGTAATAATAGGTACACGCCAATGAGGTTAGGTACGCACATCATGAATAGGGTGGCGTCACAAAAATCAAGAACATTGCCTAACTCTGAGGATGACCCCACGATGGCGA
>SHBV01000125.1 GCA_004211885.1 Verrucomicrobiaceae bacterium | reverse complement strand
CATATGATCATTCCGTCATCAAGTAAGAATCGAATTTGCAGCTGTTGAGGAATTTCTTCTGGATCAATATGGAATTCATTCCGGAGAAAGACTGAGGTAAATGAATTGCGCATTCCATTTATTTCTGTTGCGATATCAATGCCACGTACACTGCCATAACCAATTGGAAGAGTTGCGTTGGCCCATGAATTATCTTCAATGAAATCTGTTTTACGCCAATCACTAATTGGATCTGACGCTTCAGTATCACCAGGCCTCCATCGCCAATCACTATTACTTGTGCCAATTAATGTTAGTTCTGGTAATATTCCTGGAACTGATGAACTGCGCCAGGAACCTCCCAAATCATTATCGAGTAATGGATTGATTAATTCCATTGAGGATCCAGATCCATTTGCACCGACAGGCCAGGGGAAACTGGACTGGTAGCGGACTGTATCAGCAACTGTTCCATTAGAACGACGCAACTCAATACGTTCGCCATCACTTGCGAGATTCCCTGAATAAGGTCCTAAAGCTTCTTTGCCATATGATTTAATGAGCTCTTCGGGGTTCTCTGCTATTACGAGGTAACTCTTTGCTTCAATTTCTGTATTTTCAGGGAATCGATATTCAATTCCCTCAGAGAAGAACCATCCAGAAATATTTATGGTATTATCCGAAATATTGTGAAGTTCAATGAATTCATTCAATGCATTGTTAGGTTCACTATTATAATGAACTTCATTAATGACTATTTCACTATATGTGAGACTGATTCCATAAAGAATATATAAGGAAAAAGTAAATATTTTGGTAATGGTTTTTGGGTAGTGATGCACGATAAATTGGGTTGTTTCTATATTACCTCTGATTTCAAGGTAAGGGAAGTTTCATACAAGATCCAATATGGAACCAAAATTTGGATCTACTAATCTGCGATAGGTGCGAACAGCCAATTTGTCTGTCATTTCAGAGATAATATCAGTAATGACTCGGGCCTTTGCTGAATCTTCTTCTGCATTGGCTATGAGTTTTTCCGACTCTGCACTAACTAGCCTGAGTGGGTTTCTAGTTTTCGAAATATAATTTTCAGAAAGAATATTAAATAGTTCTCCTAGGACTCGACTGGCTTTATGATCTAATTGCTGAAGTTGTGGAGATTTAAAGACGAGGTCCAGAGAAATATTTTTATATAATTTGGATTCTTGGGCGACGTCAGAGTTTACATCTATTTTATATTTATAACGTGAAGTTCTGCTCGACATAAAGTTGTCTTCAGCGTCAATAATATTTGCTGCAGCAATGAAGTCGCCGACTTTACGACCCATTAGTGGTTCGAGGCGTTGTCTGCGAATGGATTTGCATAGCTGATCTAAGTTCTTTGCATCATTGCCTTTCAGGTTATTGGTCTCAGCCCAGAGCTCCAGATTTTGCAGATTAATGAATCCTGCGTTGGCTCCATCAACAATATCATTCAAGGAGTAGGCAGTATCATCAGCCCAGTCCATGATTTGACATTCCACAGATTTAAATGAGTTCCTTGCATCGCCAGCTTCCAATTGGAGTATTTGGGTTTTATCTTTGAAAGCAAATACAAGATGGTTGATTTGATAATCGTAGATGAAGTGATTGGGCGCTTCAGGAATTTCAGATAATAGGGTTTTATATTTGAGTGTAGAGTCTAGGAAAGCTCGAGTTGGGTTCATGCCGCGGTGACCGTATATAGTCTCTGTGAGTTGGCGTAATGTTTGAGCGTTCCCTTCAAATCCTCCTTGATTTTGCATTATTGAATGTAGAACTCTTTCTCCGGCATGACCGAAAGGCGGATGCCCTAAATCATGAGATAAGCAAGCAGCTTCGACCAGATCCGGGTCTATAAAGTATTCATCACTTAAAGTGGTGCTTCTTTTTTTTAGTCGGTTACATATTGATCTTCCAATCTGAGCGACTTCGAGTGAATGGGTTAAACGAGTCCGATAAAAATCGTACTCTCCAGAAAGAAATACCTGAGTTTTACTTTGGAGCCTTCTAAAGGAAGGCGTGTAGATGATTCTGTCCCGATCTATTTGGAATGGGCTTCTATAATCATCAGGCCGATCATTTTCTTCTTCCTTTCTGGGTGCGATGTCGAAGTCATTGTAGAACTGATTTATCATCGATCCGCCAAGTGCTACAGCTTAAGGAAATTGGACAGAAGCTTTTTTCCTTCCCCGGTGAGTATGGATTCAGGATGAAATTGCAAACCATATATTGGATATTCTTTGTGACGTATGCCCATAATTTCATTTTGATCTGTTTTTGCTTCTGCTGTAATTTCTAAACAATCAGGAAAAGAATCTTTTTTTATGAGTAGCGAGTGATAGCGCGTTGCTTCGAAAGGGTTTGGGATATCATTAAATAGTCCCTCGCCGTTATGTTCTACCATGGATGTTTTACCATGCATCAGTTTTTCCGCGCGTACAATTTCGCCACCAAATACTTGACCGATTGATTGATGGCCTAGACATACTCCGAGTAAAGGGATTGAGGGTCCAAATTCCTTTACTACTTCACAACTTATACCTGCCTCGTTGGGAGTGCATGGGCCGGGGGATATGCAGATTTTTTCTGGGCTGAGAGTTTTAATTTCTTCGATTGAAACCTCATCATTCCTCCGAATTTCCATGGCAGCGCCAAGTTCACCGAAGTATTGAACTAGATTATATGTGAAAGAATCGTAGTTATCGATAACGAGCAGCATATTTGCAATTGGATTTAAGCTTTTGATTTATAGCTTGAAAAGACATTTTGCCACTCATTGGAATAAACGCAATGCTTCATAGTGGGTAGGAAAAATGATGAATTTATTAAGTAGCTTTATTTTAGAGTGAAATCTGTGTTACTTTTTGTATTAATCATAACTGAGATTCTCTTTAAAAAATGGCACGACCAGTAGGCGAAAATATAGAAAAGAACCCAACAGCAATTAGCCGGCCCGAAGGAGGATGGTTTGCTAGGATATGGAACGAACGCTCCAAAAGTGTAAAGTTACTCATTAGTCTGGACCGTTCAGAACCATTCACTGTATGGGTTAGATCGATTGAGGAATGCAAGGACTTGCAGTTACGGGATAAAGTTTCTTTAAGTTCGGTAGAGTCACGAAGCAAAAATGATCGCATCTCTGGGGTGCAATTGATTTCGTTGCCACCATCTAAGGCTTTTAGTGTCTGGACAGAAATCTCACAAGAAAAGGATGAAATAATTTCAACTTTGCCGGTCGAAGCATTTGATGAAAGCCAATCTGATGATGAGAAAGCATCCATTCAAATCGGTAGTGATAATTTGGTCAACTTAACATCCAAGTGTTTTACAATATGGATTACGCCGGAAGCATTAGCCGAATCAAGGTTTGATAAAATAGACCTATCAAATGATGAGACTCTTCCGATTGAAGAGGAGGTATTAATTGATTCAGTTATTGAAGATTATCCAAAAGAGCCCAGCTCTAGAGAAAAAAAATTAGTTCTCGTTCCTATTGTTTTTTCTATTCTATTAGTCACTGCCATAATCTGGATGTTTGTCAGAGCAAATGAACTTGCATTAGTCAAAGAGAACCTTGATTCAGCTACCAAGAAAATTTCTTCAGCTGAGAAAGGTCTAGTTGATAAGGAAGAGAAGATTTCTGATCTAGAGAAAGTGATCATTAGTGAGAGGGATGCTAACAAGAAGGCATCTTTGAATGCTAAAGAAGTTGCTAGGCTTGAAATTAAAAAATCCAATGAGGCATTTCTGGGGAAAGTCAAAGAAGTGGAACTCTTGGTCAAGGAGCGGGATAAGATTAAAAGTGATTATGAAAAATCAAAATCTTTGAATTTGCAGGAAGTTCAGAAATTGAAATCTGAGATGGCTAATGTCGAAGAGAAAAATAAAGAGACTCAGGCTCAAATCCTAAAAGCTAACGAGAATAATCTTAATCTCACTAAGAGAGTTACTTCTTTAGAAGAAGAGAAAGGTGAATTAAATAAGGCACTGTCAGATGCTGAGGTAGCTAATAAAAAAGCGCGCGAAGGTTATGTGGCTGCAATTCAAGCCGTTGAAAATGAGTTAAAAACAACTAATGAGTTATTAGAGAAGGAAAAATCTAATTCTTTAATGATTAGTGAAAAACTGAATTTATCGGATTCGCAATTAAAGAAGCTGATGTTGGAGATTGAAAACCTTAATGCCAAGATAAAGGATTTAGAGCAGCCTGATTAACTATTTATAGAGAGTGGTTTTTTTTGCAAATGGTTCGATTCCCATCGTCCTCTCCACTTTTCTTCCCTTCATTCTGAAAGATGTGCCGCTGGGATATGGCATTAAGGATTACAGGCTTGCGCAGTATAAATTGTTTTAATTACGGCTAATTGCCCTATAGTCAAATCTTCGCGACTCCATCGAGATGCGCAGCAAAGCGATCCCCATTACTTTTTTGACCGTGAAATTCTTAACTATATTAAATTTAAGTATTTTTTTTGCTGCACAAGCATATACGCAAAGCTCAATCAACTTCGACACTGTATTTATCGGAAACGATGAGAATGAAGCCGATACAACAGGATACGGAGCTGTTTCCTATGATTACTACATAGGAAAGTACGAAGTGACGAATAGTGAGTATGCCGCATTTTTGAATGCCGTTGCAGCGACAGATACCTACAGTCTATGGCACAAAAGCATGTCAATCGAACAGACTGGTTTAGGTGGCGATTACACCTACAGTGTTGTGGATGGTAAAGGAGAGCACCCGGTGGTTAGGGTGAATTTTTTCGATGCAGCCCGATTTGCCAATTGGTTGATGAACGGCCAGCCCACAGGATCTCAAGATCAAACCACAACCGAATCAGGGTTCTACACATTTTCTGGAGCTTCTACGATCAGTTCCCAAGGAACGCGATCAGCAAATAAGATTGATGACAAGAACTGGGTCGCCATTGCAAGCGAGGACGAGTGGTATAAAGCTGCTTATTATGATCGAGCGCTTAATTCGGCTGCCGGCGGATATTACAAGTATCCAACAGGAAGTGATACTGCGCCGACAAAGTCTGCGCCAACCGCCGATCCTAACAGCGCAAACTACGGTGGGAAACAAAGTTTTGGGGCTACAACTGTGGTGGGAAGTTATTCTGGATCATCTAGCCCCTATGGCACATTTGACCAAGGCGGCAATGTTCAGGAATGGACTGATTCGATTGTTGATGAATCCAAGCGGGCAGTTCGAGGTGGTGGGTATAATGCAAGTAAAGGAAGGGCGTTGCTCAGTACTTTTCGCTATCCGACAAACTCAGATATAAAACAACTTACCATAGGGTTCCGTATATCGAGCCTTAGCACTATGTCAGTCGGCGCAATGCTTTCCGCAGAAAGCGGCAGTTATGGAATCGGGGATTCACTCCTAATTAAAGCCACATGGAATGATACCGTAGAAGTAACTGGGACACCCAAATTAAAACTCTCTAACGGA
>SHBV01000124.1 GCA_004211885.1 Verrucomicrobiaceae bacterium | reverse complement strand
GGCCCTAGTGCACCTGGGAAACATCGCGACTCGAGTCGATCATGCCAAACTCGCTTTCGATGACAAGACCGAACAATTTACCGGTGAGGGTTCAGGGCCTGCCAACAAGTTGCTCAAAAGGCAAAACGAAAACCAATACTCCGTCCCTCCCAATGTCTAACGCAGGAGATAGGAAAGCGGCCTATCAACTAGCCATGTCATTGTGCAACTGCCCTGAAAAGACAAGGCTAAATGAGATCGAATGCCTTGCCCACAAGCTTTGCGATGCTGGCGAACTCTTTGGCATCGCGGCTCTTTCGTCCTGCCCCTAGGCCGTCGATGTCGGGGGTCGTGAGTAGCCACTCCGCATTTTCGGGAAATACAGCCCCTCCATAGATGATGGGAATGGGATCAACGGCTTCAAAACCATAGCGATCAGTAAGCCATTGGCGCATAAAAGTGGCGCGTTCAGCGATGTATTCTGGGGGAGCTGGCTCCTCAGCGCCAATTGCCCATTCCGGTTCGTAGACCATGACAGCCTGATTAATCTGATCGGCGGTGATGCCTTTCATTACCGTTTCCATGCGCTCGACGAGGTCGTCGCTGGGTGTTCCTTTTTCAGTCTCGGATTCACCTACGAGAATGATGGGGCGCATGCCGCTTTCATAAACGGCGTGCAGTTCGCGATTTAATTCCTCGTCGAGTTTATTCATACGAACCTTCATTTCCCAGTGTCCAACCATACAGAAGACACATCCAGCATCGGCAAGCAATTGTGCGGACACCTCGCCGCTATGCTCAGGATCGGGATGAGCCGAGCAATTCTGGGCACCTGGATCGATGAACGGCAGTTCCTTAACAGCTTCCGAGATAGTCGACATCGCGGTTGTAGGAGCGCAGAGAATTACCTGTAGCTGGCCGATCAGACTACCCATCTCCAACTCAAATTGCCGTGCAAAAACACGGCATTCCTCAAGGGTCATCGCCATCTTCCAGTTGGCGATCGAAATAGGAATTCGTCGGGCCGTAGCCGCGGACTTGGTTTCCACTATTTTTAAAGCGTAAAGTGTATCTAGTAATGTCTCAACTTTGTATCAAGTGGATTAGCTCAAATGTCCACGAGTGACCAGGTTGTTAAGCCTTCTGGCAGTCTCCGCTAGCCCATCAGCTACGGCCTGACTATAAGTCCGACCATCAGTAGTGTCGATTCCGTGGCCCGAATCAAGGTTACGCAGTGCTTCGAGTGCCGGGTCCTCATGATGAAACAATTCAACAAATACAAACTCCAATTTTCCACTCTTTGCTGCGGCAGAGAGTAGTGCGCCGATCCATCCGTCATCAGTTGATAGGCAACCGCGGGTCGTTTTGGCAGAGGCATGAAACATACTGAATTCATCAGATTCCGCGATTTCAGTAATCTTTGACTGATTCTCAGGAATTGATAGTTCAGAGTCTCCACAATGAGCCGCATCGACCATGACTCTGAAGAACTTGGAGCCGAGTTCGTTATTGGCGGCCTTGACGACTTCCCAGCACTTGGCGACGTCGGTGAATGTCTGAAACTCGCCGCCTCTCAAAAATTCGATATGCCAGTGTTTGATTCCTGATCCGATCGCATCAGACTCGGCGACTGCTCTTGTATGAACTTTTGCGTTCTGAGCAACGGCTCTTTCAAAGTCTTCTCCGGTCTTGGGTGTTGCTCCTTCTTGCATCCATTCCTCAATAGAAGTTGATGCTACCTGTTCGATATTGTATTTCTTTGCAACTTCTAGTCCGGCCTTTAGCATTTCCACGACCTTCTCTTCATCGTCCGGATTCATAGGGTCGGCTCCTCCTACCATCAGCATTAAGTGCACTGCAAGGTCCAAGCCGCGTAGGCCGGTAATCATATCATCAGTATCATTCTCATCGACTCCTGGGAAAACAGTAATTTGTGCACTTCCTATTTGGACAGGAGAAATTTCTGTTAAGTGCTTCATTTCACTGACGACGATGAGTTGACCATCATCTCCTCTGGGCAGACGGCCTTCTTCATCAGGAACGAGTCCCCCTACGAATTTGATATGAGTGGGTACAACGCCCAGTTCAACGCTTGTGTTTAGTGTGATTTTTTCAGACATGTTTGTTTTGGATTTGAAGAACTTATCACAAAGTGGCACCGAATGTGAAACCCCAAATTAAATCGCAAAAGTTATTGGAAAAGCGTAAGTTATGGCCTTGTCGTGCTTATTCTAGTAAGCTTGCCATGAAGTATTAACGTGAAAATATTATTACTCTGTATTTTTTGTTTGGCACCCTTTTCCGCATTAAATGGTGGGGAAATTGATCTGAATCCAGTCATTGATGGAGCCGAATTGCAAATTGCTTATGATGGTTCTGAAATGGAAATGCGGTGGTGGGGAGGTGGACTTCTAGAGGAATCCGCTGACGGTTCGACATGGAATATCGTTTCGACCAAGAGCCCATTCAGGGCCCCTATTTCGGATAAGAGTCTTTATCGGGTCCGAGATCATTGGGAAGGAAAACGTTCGATTAGTGTTAATGTTCCGAAATCCTATCGTAAGGATAAGGCTTTCCCTCTTTTCCTTCTGCTCCATGGATTCAGTCAGGGAGCTGACTCATTCGAATCTTATTTCAAGATGAAGCCCTTAGTGGACTCTCATGATATAATACTCGTTAATCCGGAGGGCACTCGCAATTCATTAGGGCTACCTTTTTGGAATGCTTTTGGAAAGTGCTGTGACATTGAGGAGAGCGGAGTCGATGACTCTTCTTATTTGCGAGGGGTCATTGAGGCCGTACGAAATGAATTAAATATTGATGAGAGCAGAGTGTACGTTTTGGGTCACTCCAATGGAGGGTTCATGGCCTATCAGATGGCATGTGAGCACTCGGATATCATTGCTGGCATTGTTAGTTTTGCAGGTGGAAGTATTTCAGACAAGGACAGGTGCGTTCCGGCCAATCCCGTTAGCGTTCTTCATGTACATGGCATTGCGGATCCTATCGTTCCATACATTGGATTGAGTGAGCCATTTGGTGTTCCGTTTGAAGGGGCTTTAAGTTCAGTCGAAACGTGGGCAGAGCATAATGGGGTTGGACCTCTAACTAATGATGTGTTCGCATCCCTTAATTTAGTCGCTTTGGATTTTGGTAATGATACGTTAAGAACCAGATCTCCGGGGAACGGGCATGGGGATGTAGAGCTCTGGAGTATTCTTAACGGATCGCATGTTCCGTTACTAAGTTATAGTTCGGATGGAACGAGTACTAGGCTTGCAGAAATCGCGGTGGAATGGCTCTTAAGGAGGTCAAAGTTTGACTAGTAGAGAAGAGTTTTTTTTGTTTAAATATGAGCTGACCGCTAATTTATGAGAAGACTGATTCTTTTCCTGCTCATTACATGGAAGTACAATGATGGAACGCAGGCCAAGCCATTAGACTATACTAATGACGTGGTACCTCTTATTCAAAAGTATTGCGTTGATTGCCATTCAGATGATGATGCGGAGGCCGATCTTAATTTTGATGATTTCAGGTCAGTTGACGATTTACGAAGCGATACCAAGGCATGGATTAAGGTTGAAAAGATGCTCATTTCCAGGCAGATGCCACCCCGGAAATCAGACCAGCCGTCAGACACTGAGCGGGACAAGCTTTCTGGGTGGGTGCATGATTTTTTAGTGACAGAGGCTGAGGCCCGGGCCGGTGATCCCGGTAGAGTTGTTTTGAGGAGACTTAACAATGATGAGTATAACTATACGGTACGTGATTTGACTGGGGTCACTTCTCTTGATCCGACTCAAGAGTTTCCTGTCGATGGAGCAGCGGGTGAAGGATTCACGAATTCCGGAGAAGCTCAAGGAATGTCATCCGCATTAGCAATGAAATACCTTGATGCGGCCAAAGAGGTGGCATCTCATGCCGTGCTCACGCCTGAAGGGATCCGGTTTTCCCCCTACACGACGGAACGTGACCGGACCGATGATCTGATGTCCCGTATTCAGGCCTTCTATCGTCAGTTCACGGAGGACGGTGGCGGCTCGGCCGTGAACCTTCATGGGATCAAGTTCACAACGAACCAGGGAGGTCGACTCCCTCTGGCCAGGTATTTGGCAGCAACTCTTGCGGAACGCGAGGCGCTGAAAAGTGGTACAAAAACTCTAGAATCTGTGGCCAAGGAACGCAGTCTAAATGCCAAATATCTTAGAACTTTATGGGAAACCCTATCATCAGATAAGGCGGGTGGCGGAACTCTGCTAGGAGGACTTCGGGAGAAATGGGAGGCCACTGAATCGGGCGATCCAGCGGAACTTGTGGCTCAAATTGATCAGGCTCAAAAGAAACTGTGGAAATTTAATACGATCGGACACATTGACAGTGAGGGTAGTGCGCCGCGTTGGATGGAGACGGTAGGCGTCAAGGACTTGGTGACTACGAGGCATGATATAAAATGGAGTCTTCCCGTTGGATCGGACGGTGCCGACGTTGTGTTTTATCTAATCACTGATGACGCAAATGACGGGAATAAAGATGATTATGTAGTCTGGAAGAATCTGAGGCTTGAGGGGGCAGGAAAGCCGCCGATGCAATTGCGGGAATTGGCGGCATTGCAGCGCCGCATCGATGAACAGCGGTTCAAGATGCTTGGCCTCACTGCAAGATATCTTGAAGCTGCGAGTGCCGTGAAAGTCGGCTCCGATATTTCCAAGGTTGCCTCGGCTCACAAGGTCGATGAAGAAGCCTTGAAGGTATGGATGGACTACCTTGCCATTGGTCGATCCAGTGGGGTGAAAGTTGAAGGCCATTTACAAAAGAAGATTAATCTTCGTGATGGTATCACAGGATTAGCTGCGGATACTCCGGATTCACTCCCGTCAGTCGTTGCAAATTCATCGGACAAAGATGAACGGATCCCGGGACTGGCCAAGGCTCATACAGTAGTCATGCATCCTACACCGACTCATTTTTCCGCCGTTGGTTGGCAGAGTCCGATCGAAGGAAAAGTGAGAGTCGAAGCTTTTGTGAGAGATGCTCACGGAAATTGTGGGAATGGGGTCGAATGGCTGTTGCAGCATCGCGTAAGTGGCAAGACAGCAGTGCTGTGGCAAGGAGAGTACGAATTAGGAGGTTCCGCGGAAATGATTCCCAGAGAGGTTACAGTTAGAAAGGGCGAGGTCCTGTCGTTGGTCATTGGTCCGCGGAAGAATAATCATAGCTGTGACTTAACTACGGTTCAGCTTGTCATTAGCGAAACTGATGGTGATGAACGTGTTTGGGACCTGGCCAAGGAAGTGTCACCAAATATCCAAGCCGGAAATCCCCGCGAGGATTCTCACGGCAATTCAAAGGTCTGGCATTTTTTTCAAGGGGAAATGGCAAAAGTTGATAGGGCCGACGCATCAATTGTTAATGTGCCGAAAGGATCGGTTTTGGAGCAATGGGTCACCGAAAAGGAACCGGAAAAACGGAAAGATCTGGCTCGGCAAGTTCAAGCATTGGCTACGGGTCCGGTGCCGGATG
>SHBV01000123.1 GCA_004211885.1 Verrucomicrobiaceae bacterium | reverse complement strand
CGCCAAGACCTGTCCCTCACTGACCATTGATCCACTTGGTAAAATGATCTGAGCGAGCCTGCCTGTCACTGATGCATACACGTTCTGGTGCGGCAGAGCCTTAACGATCCCGTCAGAACGAAAATAGTTTGGAAACGGAACCAAAGTCAAAAAAGCCATCAATGCACTAATGGCTGCAAACGATAATATTATGGACCGGGCCCTCATGTTCATAAGTTTAGGACTAAAAAATAAATACTTTAGACCCTTTATAAAAGGAAGAATCACCCACATGAAAGCAAAGACAATGGCCAATATGGCACCCACTACTAAAAACTTCTTAGAGACAAACAAAAGTATGCCCATCATAAGGAAAAAACGGTAAATCCAGCTACTGATAAAATAAAAAGTAAAACCAACGGCCTCGCCTCGAGTCTCCACAGGACAGGGACCCGCTTGCAGCTTGAAAAAATATTTTTCAACCCAGTATTTCATGAGCTGCTGAGCTCTTCCTTGCAAATTGGGAGTCTCAAGAAGATCACATAAAATATGATACCCATCGAACCTGAGTAGAGGGTTCAAATTGAAAAGGATCGTAGATACTGATGCCGTAATCACAATGTTATAGCAAATCCTTGCAAATGCCCCATCCGCAATGTTGGCCCAAATAATCAGAGCCACTGAAGCAATAAAAAACTCAACTACGACCCCGGCAATGCCAACAACGACCCTCTTATATTTTTGAGATAATCCATAGCTGGCCGACACATCAACGAACGGAAGCGGATTGAAAACCAAAAACATAATCCCCATCTGAGGCACTTCACAGTGATAACGTCTGCACGCATACGCATGACCAAATTCATGCAATGCCTTAGTTAAAATGATACTCAAATAAAGATAGGGCAGATTAGATAGACTCAGAATGCTATTAGCGGCATCACTGAACCTGCCCCACTCTCCGAGCAGAACTGAAATCCCAATAGAGAAAAAAAGCAGCCAAATTAGGAAACCAAAAGGCTTAAAGCACCATGAGAAAAGATGAATTGTCCTGCGAAGGAATGGATCAGGATTCCACAAAGGAATCTTGAGAAACAAAAGGCTCGAGAACAGTTGTTTTCTCTGCTGTGCTTTTTGTTTGTCCTTAGCTGCCAGCAAAAATTTGATATCCACTGACTTCTGGCTCTTCAATAGTCCATTACTATATAGCTGGGAAAGGACCTTGATTACGTCGCCCTGCCCGGGAGCCTCAGCCGGATTTTCATTTAATGTTTTTTCCCAAGCCTCTTCAACGTTATTGGAAACATCCAAATGACAAATGAATTTGTAAGTAGCTTCTCGTATTCGGAAAAATCGATGCCCAAATTTATCACAAACTACATACCAAAATTCACCCCCGTAACTTTGTCTTATCAGTTCAACGCTGGGCAAAAGATTAAGCTTCAGACCCCTCACCCGATACCATGAATCATCAAATACTGAATTCGGATTCATTTTATTCTTCTCCTAAAGCCATAACTTCATCCTTATAAATTCTATTGTCCGATGAAGATATACCCACGCTGCTGACCTTTTCCCTATATGAATCTTACAAACCCCGCTCATGCCGGGCCTCCACCAGTCTTCCGGATCACTTTCGATCATGGCTCTGACCCTGAAATGTGTCCCCTGCTCCTGAACAACTGCGACCGGTTCATAATTATCAATTAGAACCTCGTAAGTTTTTTCAGGATGACTAGTATAAGCCAGTTCTCCCTTCATTCCCTTCTTAATAAAATGAACGTCACGCTCATCTACTTGAAGTTCACCAAACGTATCAACGAGTTGAATTACCCTGAGAAGTGGTTCACCGGGCTTGACTGGAGATGACAGCCGGTCTTGCAAATCGCCCTCTACAATGACCCCGTCAAATGGGGCCGATATTAATGCCTTGTCTAACTGATAATCAAACAGCTCTATTTGAGCGTCCGCTTTTTTTACCGAGAGCTGTGCCAATCTCATGTCAGTGAGCTTCCCTTCGGCCTCATATCTTCTAACATCATTCGATTGACTCTCTCTCTCTGCGATGCTCTGAGCCCTCTTCATGAGGATTTCTTTCTGGTCAAGAGAAACAAGAAGGTCCCCCTCTTTGATCACATCCCCTACCTTAAAATGAACTTTTTCAATATAACCAGATATGGGGGCCGTCAGTACCGCCGAGGCTTCGGTCCGCAAAACAAAGGGAGATTTGACTTTGTGATTGATCGGAATGACACAGGACGCAATGAGTGAAAACAGTAGCGCACAGACAAAGAACTTCAAACCCGTGTGTCTATAGCCCAACATGCCGGCCAATCTCTTCCGTGCCTTCCTCCATGCCCTCTTGCCAATCCATCCGGAAACAGAATGCAGAGAATCGAGCCTAGGTGCTATCAAATCCATAAAGACACGAAGCAAGCCAATGTGAGCATTATCAAAATGGGTATCTTCATTATCATACTCAACGGTAACCACACCTATGACCTCTTCCGCCAATCTGAGAGGCACAGAAACTACGGTGCAGTTCCCGGTAGATTGTGAATAAGATTTATGCTGCTTATTTATAGTAGCTGATTTGGGATCAGGAAAAACTATCTCAGATTGCTGAGTCATGGACTCGTCCATGACCCGAGCCAAATAACTGACCTTTTCGGTGTCACTTCTGACGTTCCCACCATGATTAGTCGCTTTGACTTTAATTGTTCCCTTTTCATTCCATCCAAGAGAAACTCGCATAGCATTGAATTGGCTGACAAGTTCATTACATATCCTCATCGAGGCCTCTTCGAAACTTTTCGATTCTCCAACAATGAGCCCAAGGTCAAGGACCTTTGATGTCTGATTGAGACTCTCCGATTTAAGATCCGAATCTCTTGAAAACCTAAAAGCAGTTACGCAGGCAAGCACTGAGGATCTGATAAGATTCAATGAATCATCATCCATAACTTCAGACATTCTCAATACTCCGTACCCCTTCAGTTCTGGAATCGAATCTAACGTAATCAGATACCAGAATGAACCTTCTAGTTCCGCATCGAACATTTCACTGTTTGATTGATTGCCTGAAATCTTTTTCCTGACAACCTCAGGCAGATCAATTACTTGAGCAGATTCACTCTTTCCCAACAATAAGACCTGCCCTTGATTGTCCTTATGGAAGAAATAAACATCCTCACAAGACCGGTAAGAGGATATTTCACCACACAACCGGTCCCAGAACACCTTTGGTTCAATTCCTTTCTCTAGAATACGACTCGTGTTCAAGGCAAGTAGCTCGTAAATGTTTATGATTCGGAAGGAACCTTCATCCGGACCCGGACACCCGGCTTGATTTTTGCTTCAGCATTATCAAACTCAAACATTACTCGGAAAAGTCCGCTCCTCGAATCAACTTGAGGGTCAATAAACTTCAATTTGGCCTTGCCCTGGCTGGAACTAGTAACTTCAGGGAAATCCACAACAACCTCATTGCCGACTTTAAGCTGATCAAGATAATCAGTAGTGAGAAAGAAAACTAATTTGAGACTACTCGCATCAATCAGCTCAAATAGAGCCTCGACCTTTTCCGCTGATTCACCTGGATCAATTAAACGGTAAACAATGACACCATCGGACGGGGACTTGATTAATCTCTCAGAAATATCATTTTCAGCCAATTCTTTATCTACCTCGAAACTTCCCAGCTCGGCCTTCTTCTCCAAATAAGAGGCCCGACTCTCAATCTTTTTCGCATAAAGATCCTCAACGGCCTCAAATTCAAACCGCGCCTTAGTAATTAAGTGCTCTAATTTCTTTACTGCAAGCTCTTGTCTTTTGGATAACAACTTTGCAAGGACATCTCCCTTAACAACATTATCACCTTCTTCAACGAATACCTCCTCCACAACTTCTTCTACTGGAGAGCTAATCGTAATTCTTTCCTTGGGCTGAGCCGTGCCTTCAATCCAGACATCCTCTGCCGAGGAAAAAACTCTCATCAGAAAAAAGAAAAACAAAAATCTAAAATGCTTTATCATTATACAAAATTGATACTGTTAAATCTATTTTACTAATTGACGGTCAATTCCGAGCTTCTCAAAAACTTGGCCAGATGAAATCCATAATGATATGATCGATTTACTCAGCAAACCTCGCGCTTCCACTGCCCTTATTTGAGACGCCCCTAACATTTGTTGCTGTTCAACTAATCGATAAACATCCCCTACCCCCTTATCTATTAGGGCCTGTTCCTGTTCTAGCCTTTCCTCAGCCAACTCCATCGCTTTATTTGCTGTCTTTAAACGTTGTTTGGAACTCTCAAAACGTTCATAGGCAGTGTCCATCTCTAAGACTATTGATTTGACTGCTTTTTGCTTCTCAATTGTTGCCTTCATAAGCTGATTACGAGCAATTAGCAACCCGGCACCTCGAGCTTTTTTATCTAGAATCATCTTAAAATTTAGACCCACTGACCATTCCATGCCCTGCCTATTAAAGGATTCCGTATATGCATCTGTTCCATTGTCAGATAGACCATAGGCCCCATAACTTCCCGATAAGTTGAGTAGTGAACGGCCCTCATCTTTAGCTCTAATTACATTCAGCTCCGAGGATCTGATCAACTTATCAAAATAAAGAAGGTCAGTTCTTTTTTCCAGAGCAAGCTCTGTTAGCTTTTCTTTGCTTGATATATTATCTCCATTAAAAAATTGTCCCAACGGTTTAAATTCAACGGCCCCATTATTTGCAGGAGGAAGATCAATTAGTCCAAACAACTTATTGAGCCTTTCGACCTTCAAAGCCGAAGATCCAATAAAATCATCCTTACGTTGAAAGACCGCAAGCTCAGCTGTGGTAACATCAATTTTAACTCCCTTCTCACTGGCTAATAGTTCTTTATTTTTCTCAAGTAAAGACTCTGCAAGTACAATATTTTCCTGACGGATCTTAAGTATTTCTTCAATCGCAATAACATCAGTGTAACGTGATGCAGTCTCAGCTATTAAGTTAATAGCTTTAATTTCAGTTAGATATTCAGTGGCCTCAACGCGGTTCTCGGCAATGTTAATCTGTGCTCGGTTAGCCTCTCTCCCAAAACCTTTTAATATCGGTTGTATCAGAGTCAGGCCAGTAAATGATTCATATTCGGGCGAGTATAGGGAAGATGCAGATGTTTTATTGAGTGTATTCTCGAGACGATTAAAAGTAGAAGAAAGCTCGAAACTAGTACCAGTTTGAAACTTCTTTTTTAAACCTTCTTTTGCTATGAAGTTCTTGTCAGAAAAAATCCTTGCTGAATTTCCTGGAAAAGAAATACCACCAACCGCAATAAATTCTCTCGTATTTTGTGGCTTATCCCTATCTTCGTAACGAGATATCGTCTCTAACCCCCAAGCAAATTCACCCTTTTCTTTGGTTAATTGATTTTTACTAACCTCAACATCAATCCGTTCAGATATCATATCAGGATTTTTCTTGAGAGCTTGTCGTATGCTACTATTCAAACTTAAACGCTCTTGAACTTTGACCTCTTCAGCGAATGCCTTGAGCCCAATCATAAGCATTATTAATAATT
>SHBV01000122.1 GCA_004211885.1 Verrucomicrobiaceae bacterium | reverse complement strand
AAAAAAGAATGCTGACCTTCACATCCAACACGCAATCACATATTCCTTAGTAGAAATCGGCAACTCGAAAAAAACAGCACATTACCTAAAGGACAATTCATTGCCCCGCCTCCAAAGAGTCTCGCTCCGGGCCCTCGATAAGATGCCCGAAGGGGCATTAAAACCTGAAATGGTTGTGCCTCTACTAAAATCACCAAACCTAATAATCAAAGAAGAAGCGCAACGAGTAATTTCCGGGCGACCTCAGTGGAAAGACCAAGTCTTAGCAGTTTTTAACGAACTCACTGCCAAGGAAGAGCTCACAAACAATGACAAACAGCTAATAGAAAGCATTGTAGTGAGCCTCTCTGAAGAAAAGGAACTGCATGATGCTATCCACTCTATCATTATCGACCCCAAATCATCAGTCTCAGCAAAAGTTCAATTACTCACTTCAGTGAGCTTTATGGAAAAGCTCCCCACTGGACTTCACGAAACCCTCAAGTTATCACTACAATCCTCTTCAGCAGAAATTAAAGGAGAATCCATTGCAATCACTGCACGATTCACCTCAGAAGAATCCATAATAAAGATATTGAGAAGCATTGCAGCTAATGTTGAGGAAAGCGACGCTATGCGCGTCGCTTCGCTGGAAGTCATCGCAAAACAAGACTCCTCATTGCAAGATACGCAATTCAATTATTTAACCAAGATCGTTCAGGAACAAAACTCATCACCATCATTAAGAAGCAATGCTTCACGAGCACTTAGCTGGATAAAGATCACAGCCAATAATAAGCACCAAGCTCTGGCCCTTTGTAAATTTATCCCAAAAGCTTCTCCTCTCCAAATAAATCATCTGATCCAACCCTTTATTCGATCAGCCGACAATTTTAATGATCCCTCTTTTGCTAAAACCATTAATCAAGTAGGAATCCAATTAGCAGAAGCGTTAGCAAAAGTTAAAGATACAATCCATCTCAATGAACTAAAACTTATTTTAGAAGCGTTTCCAGAATCCAGCAAAGAGGCCCGCTCTGAATTGTCTGAATTAGCAAAAGAGGATCCACTATCCGATCGAACCAAAAGAGAAAAACTGAAATCGGTCCTAGACAGTCTTGAATCTGGTAATGCATCAAGAGGACGAGCCTTATTCTTCTCCAATCGCTCAACCTGCTCACTTTGCCATCGAGTTGATGGCAAAGGAGGCCAGCTTGGCCCAGACCTTTCCAAGATAGGATCTATTCGTAAAGAACAGGATCTACTCGAAGCCATCATTTTCCCTAGCTCAACAGTTGTGAACGGATACGAAAATTACATTATCCAAACCATTCAAGGCAAAACTCACCTAGGCATCATTCAGCACGAAAGTCCTAATTCTATTTACATTAGCAATGCGAGCGGCATAAAAGAGCTCCTCATGCGCAAAAACATAAAAAGCGTAACCAGATCACCAATATCCTTAATGCCTGCAGGATTTGAAAAATCTCTTAACAATCAGGAACTTTCTGATCTGATAGCATTTCTCGAGAGCTGCAAATAATCTACCAATTCTTTATCCACAAAGCTTCGTTATCGGTATCTGCTTTGTTTCCTCCCTTATCTTTACCGTAGGACCAGAGGTCATATGTCGTTTGGTTCGTCGCTTCTGGATTTTCAGGATCATAGACCTGATAATAAATCCTGCGATCATACCCATCTTTGATCCAATAAGTAGAACCTTCACTATCTACGAAGCCTTTTGATTTCATGTCCACAAACATGTTCTCGCCAGTCCTACCTTCAGAAGGCTCATTAGGCCCACCAAGAATTTCATCATCTCCATCATCCATCAGAGCTTGATAGAGAGCCACTGAACCTGACTTTCCAGTGCCGCTATTTTCTGCAGGTTCAGGATATTCACCGTACTCATCCTTGTATCTTTCAAGGCCAGCCTTAACCGCGATGAGAACAGACTTGGTCTTTTCCTCAGCTGCCTTGTCCTGTGCATAACTTATAATAGCTATAGTCATAGCCATAAGAATCGCTATGATACTAATCACTGTTAGCAATTCAATTAAGGTAAAAGCAGAGCGCCTGCATCTTGAACCATTATTTTTCATAGGATCCATCAAAGCTTTCAAAATTTCTGTTATTGCCCAGCAACACCCTTGATGATTTCAACCATCGGAAGGAACAGAGCCATAACGATTACACCAACGACTACCGCCAGCATAACTATCATTAGCGGCTCTAGCATAGACGTTAATGCAGCTACCGCATTGTCTACCTCATCATCATAAACATCAGCCACTTTAAGTAACATTTCCGGCAATTGACCAGTTTCCTCACCAACGTCAACCATACTTATAACCATTGCTGGAAACACTCCACTAGCCTCTAGAGGATTAACGATTGATTCACCTTCTTTTACAGCGTCATGGACATTCTGAACTGCCTGAGATATCACAACATTGCCAGCCGTTTCACGAGTAATATTAAGTGCTTGAAGGATAGGAACACCACTAGTGACCAAAGTCCCCAAAGTTCTGCTGAACCTTGAAATTGCACTCTTCCTCTGAACTGGTCCAAAGAGAGGCATTTTCAGCTTCACTGCATCAAGAAATCTTCTACCCCAGGGCTGACTCGAAATGATTTTATAAATAACAAAAGCACCAAATATGCCTCCAGCAATAGGTACTATGTGGGTAGACATCTTCTCAGAAAGGTTGATCACAAACTTAGTCAAACCAGGAAGCTTATCCGCTGAACCTAACATGTCCTCAAATATCTTCTTGAACTTAGGAACAATCACAGTCAAAAGGAAAACCATGATAGACATTGCAATGACCATCACGATCACAGGATAAACCATTGCTGCTACAATTTTATTCTTAAGCTTTTGAGCCTTTTCTGAATACTCTGCCAAACGTATAAGCACGAGTTCAAGGACACCACCAAGCTCTCCAGCCTTGACCATATTAACATATAATTTATTAAAGATCGTAGGGTGCTGAGCCAAACTCTCAGAGAATGTACTTCCTGTCTGAACTGAATCAGCTAAGTTCTGAATAGTACCTTTGAGGACTGGATTAGGTTCCTGCTTAGCCAAAACAGTAAGCCCACGAAGCAATGGCAATCCAGAATCAATGAGTGTCGCAAGTTGACGAGTAAAGATCATTAAGACCTTCCCCTTCACTTTCTTACCTCCAAAACCTGACCCTCTCTTCTTAGCACGAGAACGACCGCCTCCACGCTTTTTCCCTTTCGTTGCCTTTAATTTTCCTTTCCCTTGTTCTACAATTTGTTTTGGGAAAAGTCCATTTGTTCGAAGCTGTTGAGTCGCGTCCGCCTTATTTGCGGCTTCAATACTTCCAGTGGTTACTTCACTCTTAGCATCGATAGCTTCGTATTGAAATATGGGCATAAATTATTGGGGTAAATGCTGTGGATAAAGGGATTAGAGTTACTCAATTTAAACCTGTTCTTCCTCTGCTTGCAACGACAGATCTTTAATCAGGCAAAAATATTGTTTTTTAGGTGTATTTAAGCACCTCCTCGATAGTTGTATTGCCTTCGTAAATATTTCTAAGACCATCCTCCCTCAACGTAGTCATTCCAAGCTCAATTGCCTTTTGTCGTAAAACAACAGTCGGAGCACGTTCAGTAATCATTTCTGCAATAGGCTCACTAATATCAAGTAACTCAAATAGTCCCTTACGTCCTCGGTAGCCTGAATTTCCACATTCTTCACAACCTGCTCCGGTGAAAAAATCTTTATCTCCAATATCTTCAGGACTGAGCCCAAGCTCACCCAATAATGCCATACTTGGTTCATATGGCTGTTTGCAATCAGAACATATCGTCCTAAGAAGTCGTTGACCTAATACTCCCTCGAGCGAAGCTGAAACGAGGAACGGCTCACATCCCATGTCAACCAAACGGGTGACGGCACCTGGCGCGTCATTAGTATGAAGGGTAGAGAAAACTAAGTGCCCAGTTAAAGAGGCCTGTATTGCAATTTGCGCAGTTTCAACATCACGCATCTCTCCCACAAGTATGCGGTCCGGATCCTGCCTCAAGAATGCACGAAGGACTCGAGAGAAAGTCAGACCAATTCCTTCGTTAACGGGGACCTGAATAATTCCTTCTACATCATACTCTACAGGATCTTCAGCTGTGAGGAGCTTACTATCAATAGTGTTAATCCTTCTCAAACAAGCATAGAGAGTAGTGGTCTTACCTGCTCCTGTCGGGCCAGTACAAATGAAAATACCATTTGGCTTAACTATCGTGTCTTCAATGTATTCAGATAGATCTGATGGTAGTCCTAGATTTTCAAGGTCAAGACTAACTGAAGAACGGTCAAGAACCCTCAACACAACACTCTCACCGTAACTAGTGGGAAGCGTAGACACTCGAAAATCAACATCCCTATCACCAAGAGACATCACCATTCGTCCGTCCTGAGGTATTCTCCTTTCAGCGATATTAAGATTAGATATGACCTTGATTCGGGAAATGATCGTATTCGCAAGATGGGCTGGAGGAGGCGACATTTCATACAGGGCTCCGTCCACACGGTAACGGATTTTGAACTCACTCTCGAACGGCTCAAAGTGTATATCCGATGCCTGCTCTCTCATGGCCTGCTCAAGGACCAAATCGATATATCTCACAATAGGAGCCGAGTTTGCCTCACTTTCATCATCACCATCACTCAGAGCAATTCCCTTGAGCTGACCCAAAATATCATTCATTTGCCCAGTGCCTTCACCTGCAACATAAATTCGTTCGATCCCGTCCAAGATCTGCTTAGTGTCTGCAACACAAAAATCCAACTCTTGGCTCAAGGCGAAACTTAAATCCTCCCCGACCTGAGGGTCCAACGGATCTGCCAAGGCCACTGTCAACTTTGACCCGTCATAACTAACTGGGAATGCCTTATAGAGCCTTGCCGTAGCAGCAGGAATAGCTGAAATAACTTCAGCTGCCGGATTGAATCCTTTTAAATTAACATGCTCATGCCCTAAATCTTGTGCAATGTGATAAAAAACATCTTCCCTAGCAAGAACACCATAATCGGCAATTGCTTGGGCAACGTCTTTAGTCGAATTTTCCATCAGCCCCTTAATCTCTTGGACCTGATCTTTGGTAATTGCGCCGCGCTGCTTTAATAGTTCTAGGACTTGTCCTGGTGTCATATTGATTCTTAAATTGTTTTAGGATTAGCTAGCGTCAGACATTGTTACATGAATGATCTCCGAGGCCGAAGTCATGCCATTTAAAACCTTACGAATACCATCCTCACGCAAAGTCCTCATTCCTATTTCACGCGCCTGCCTCCTTAGCTGAGGCGTCGATAAATTTTCATTAACCATATGCCGAACCTCATCATCAATTTGAAACAGCTCAAAGATTCCAGCTCGACCCTTGTAACCTGTCGCTCTGCACTTCACGCAACCCTTTGGTGTCATTATCGTAGAATCATTCATTTGAGCAGCGTCTAAACTCAAGGCCTTTATTTCCCTTTCGTTTAATTCTCCAGGCGCCTTACATTCGGAGCAAAGCTTTCGGATTAGCCTCTGCGCAATAATTGCCCGTACT
>SHBV01000121.1 GCA_004211885.1 Verrucomicrobiaceae bacterium | reverse complement strand
TTGGAATCTGTTTTGCGGCGGCAGGAATCCTCGCTGTTAAATTTTTTACATTTTTTCCGGAATCCCCCATGTATCCGTCCCGCAAAATAATCATTAAGCAACGTGTGAACGTTGAGGAGAAGGTTCCGTATTACACTCACAAAATAAAGATGGGCCTTTATTTTCTTGGAGCCCTGATCATTTGGACAGGAATGCAAAACCACTACCTTTTAATTATGGGCATTATGTTTCTTGCCCTGGGCCGATGGTCAGCTCCCTTCATAAAAATAATCGTGGAAAAAGAACTCAAAAAATATAATGAGAACTTTATAAGCAACGTATGAATGTTGAGGAGAAAGTTCCGTAAGGCACTTACAAAATAAAGCCCCTTATTTACCTGGCCTTGATTTAATTTCCCTGCTCCAGGATTCCCACAAGTTTGCCAGCTCCATCGTCTTCTGAGGATCATCCTTGGCCAGGTCATTCATCTCGGACGGGTCCGCTTTCAGATCATAAAGCTCCCAAGAGGAATTTCCCTGACGGACTGCTTTGAGGTTCCCCTGACGGACCGCATTGGCCCTTCCAAAGTGCCAGTATATTTCCTTGTGCGACTCTCTTTTCTTTCCTTTGAAAATAGACAAGAGTGATTTACCGACCGGGGACTTGGTTTTGTTTCCATTTATCTGCTTCGGATACTTGGCTCCGGTAATGTCCCTGAAAGTGGCTGATATATCAATGATGTGACCGACCTGGTCCGTCATTCCCGACTCAATGACGCCCGGCCAGTGAGCAATGAACGGGGTCCTGGTACCGCCCTCATAATCGGTCGACTTGAATCTCCTGTAAGGCGTGTTACTGGCATTTGCCCAACCGACCGAAACGGTCCGATAACTTTCAACAGGGCCCGGAGGAATGTTCGGGGTCGTGTTCGGCTGTTCTGGGCAGGCCCCATTATCGGTAAGAAAAAGAATCAGGGTATTGTCCCATTTGCCTAAGTCCTTAACCTTGGCAAAGAGTCGCCCCAGGTTCTGATCAACGCGGTCAATCATTGCCGCATACACAGCCATCTTCAGGTCCTCCTCGTCTTTTTGTTTTTCTGATAGATCCTCCCAGGCCTTGGAGGCGCGCGGACTTAACTTATGGTTCGGACCAATGATCCCCATTTTATTCATGCGGGCAAAGCGTTGCTTCCTGATCTCATCCCAGCCGATCTTATATTTACCGCGGTACTTAGCGATGTCCTCGGGCCAGGCATGGAGCGGATAATGAGGAGCCGTGTAAGGGAGATAAAGAACGAAAGGCTTATCTTCCCCATCATACTCATCGAGACGATCCATCGCGTAATCGGTGAAAGCGTCCGTCGTATAAAAATCCTTGTCAGGGTTCGTGTAACCCATAATCACTTTGTCCTCAATGGCCCATCGCCTGAGCCGGTTCTGGCCCTTCCTACCGGGCAACCCTTCACCGGCACGTGCCTTGACGCCGGGGTTAAAGAAATTACTGCAACCGTCAGCGAGTCCGTAGTACCGGTCAAAGCCCCTGGTCGTCGGTAACGGCTTCTGATGCCACTTACCAGAAATTAAGGTCCGGTAACCGACGGTCCTAAGGACCTCACCGAACGTGGCCCCATGCTCCATGTTATGGTCCCCGATCGAGTAAGCGTAATTACCGGTGAGCAGTTCAGCGCGCGTCGTGTGGCACTTGGCGGTATTATAGAACTGGGTGAAGCGGAGCCCGCCCTTGGCAAGCTTATCAAGGTTAGGTGTTTTGACCTCACCGCCGTAGCATCCGATGTCAGAATAACCCATATCATCGACCATGATGAGAATAATGTTCGGTCTGGTCCTGTCAGGATCAGCGCCACAGAGGACCGGCCCACAAATTAATGAAGTGATGACGAGATTGAGAAATATATTTTTCATAGGAATCAAAAAAACGATCTTAGCCACTGATTAAATAAAAAATGTTTTCAATCTGAATGTTCTAAGGCCTCTTTAAATCGATTGCAATTTTTTCACCGTCATTGGTGATGATTCGGATTGCAAACTGGTCTTTACTGACCCGTTCATAGCTAAGTTTTCGGTGAGAACCCTCACTTGCGCCTAGGAAAGTCACACTCTTTTCACTGATCTCTGATAATTTAAAGACCTGCGGTTTTTCAGCCATTGGCTTGAGAAATGCATCAAAAAGATTCAGTCGTAGTTCTAATGTTTTACCGATCTTCTCGATCTTTATTAATTCGACAAATTCAGTAACGCCATCCTTGGTCAATCTGACGACAGCAGCGACAGTATCAGCTTTAGGAGGAAGCCAAGACTCCTCAAGGACCCCTCCACCGATTGGACCTTCCCAGTCACCGGTTAACCAGTCCAACTGATCAATTGAGACAACTTCAGGAGAGATTTTTTTCTGTTTATCAGATTCCCGTTCCCCGGCCCGACCATCATTGAGCGCAAAAACAAAAACCATTATCGAAAGCACAAATTTCATTAGTTCGATTCTAACAAGAAAAAAATACATTCCGCAACCCGATTCCGAGTCGATCAGCATCATCATTGTGACTGATGTTTAAATTAAAATAATCGATTTCATAAAAGTGTTGAATGGGCGCTAACATTATCTTAATAAAATAATTAACTTTTAAAATTAACCATGAAGAAAAACATCAAAGTCGCAAAATTCGTCACAATCATTTCATTCCTAGTACTGCTTTTTTCAACGTATTACCTCAGGTCTCAGGTTCTAAAATTAAACAATATCAGGATGTCTTCACAAAACATCATGACTGATCAGGCACGGAAGGACCTCTCAGAATCGCTACCCACTAGACTAAAAGAGTACCAAACGAAATTGGGCCAATATGAAATTGAAAAGAAGCACTATGAGGAAATGCTCGATCTTTATAAAACAGATTACCCAGAATATGTAAAACGTTTGAAGGACAAGTTTGTTCCGCCGAGAATGCCGTCCAGTCCGAACAAACCTGTTGATCCTGAACTGAGTGACCAGATGCAGAAAATTAGCCTCGAATTCAGGGAACAGCAGTCCAGTTATTTCAACTCGACGAGTAAACTTAATTGGATCTCATGCCTCGCTGCTCTGAGTCTGGTCGGCGGATTGCTGTACCTTCTCATGTTCGACCCCGAAGGTAAGAAAATATTCTATGTTATCCTTCTGGTAATGAGCTTCATTTTCATGATAGGGCCCTCGTTCCACTCACTCATGAGTGCAGTCGTGGGATTCCTGCAGGCACCTCATGGAATCATGATGAATTCCGGGCCACCAATGCATTTACGGTAATAAATTAAGTCCATAATAATAAATTCCCTCACTGAGATGTTACTGCATTTCAGTGAGGGCCATTATTAATCCTTTTCTCAGTTATAACGAGAAGCAGATATAATTCCATGATTCTTCGTTTTTATAATAATGATAGAAATTTATAATAGAAAAAATGAAGACACCTTGATACTCTTCAATTTGAGGCATGAGAGAATGGCACTATCACTCGACTGAGGGAAAACAGGTAGGCCCTTACCAGGAAACTGAATTCATCAGTTTCTTTGTGAATGGTCAACTGAGACCAGAGACTCTCGTATGGACAGAGGGGCTCGCCCAATGGACTCCAGCCAATGAAATTGAGGGGCTAGTGCCCAACCTTTCTCAACAGCCACGACTAGCAGTGCTACCGGCCCATTCACGCGCACCTCAAGCGAGAAGACCAGTCATGGCACCAATTTATTTATACAAACCCTTCACGGCATCGGTCCTTGCCTTTTTCTTCACTCCTCTCCTCGGCGCATGCCTAATATCAAGTAACTGGAAAAAACTCAGAGAGCCGAAACGAGCATTCATTTCAATGCTCTTCTTCTACTCATATCTTGGGTTCCTCTTAGCCTCATTCTTCCTTCCACCCAGTTATTGGATTACTGGAATTATCTCTCTGAACCTGATAGGATTTTGGTTGAACGCTTACTGCCAGAGTAATTTTATCTGGAAGAAACAAATTCACTACGTACGGGAACCAATAGGAACATCCGTACTCTACGGCATCCTTATAATATGGGTTATTATGCCGCTAAGCTATTACTCTAAAAAAGATTATTTTGATCAGGCATTCGCAGAAATGAAAGTGGTCATGAATGAGACTCGAAAACAAAGAGTCGCTCCGACAGACTTAGAAAAATTAAAACAATTAGCTTCTGAGGATATTACAAAGTTAGATTCCGAAACGACTGACTCAGACGGATTCAGTAAGAAAACAGACCTTCAGTTTGAGTTGATTAAATCACCAAAAAACAAAGCTGAAGAAATGACCAATGTCATGAGGTCACGATTCAATGACATCATAAATATATCAAATGAATATATAACCGGGCTTGAAAGAATTGGTTGGGAATCCTTAATGGATCCTCAGAGAATTCAAACACCGAACTCATATCAGCAAACAGAAAAAATCATCGCTTCAGGGATTAATCTCGCAACGGAAAATAAAAGAAAACAAATTGCGTCATACGAGCGCTGCATCAGTGCGATTGAAAAATTAGCTGGCACCGGATTAGATAAAGAGGCCAAAATCAAGACCGAGAAGAACATGAAACTTCTCATTAATGCCAGTGATATCGAAATAGAAATTGCAGGGAAAATAGGGGAACTGGTAGAGCATTTGCATAAATGTTCAGAAAGATGGGAATTCAGGGAGGATGCCTACTTGTTTGATGAAAAGGCTGACGAAGAAAAGTTCACCTCAATCTATAGCGAGTTCGAGGCGATGTCAGAAAAACAGGACGAGTTAAATAAGCTCCTAGAAGAATTAATGAAAAGTGATTAATTCTAATCCTTATCAAAAATCTTCATGACTTCCTGGTCCGGCTTTTTGATGAAAGTATAAAACTCCTCATAAAAATCCTTGAGCGATATTTTCATGTGCTTTTTGAATGCAGCGGCCCTGCCCATCGGAATAATATCATACCACCAGTTCCTCAGCACTGTCTCTTCATCAATGCCCTTCTCATGAATGAGGTAAGCCGTGGCCCAGGCACCAATCATGTAATAGACCTGAGGCGCTATTCCCTCGTCCCAGTAAGTTTCATTGTCCAAACGATAGTCCGGATTCTTACTGATGAACTCATTGATACCGGGCCGGCTGATATTGGCCCCGAACTTCCTCAGCTCCAGCATGTAATCTTTTAAATTAATGAACTTGAGATTCTCCATGAACTTGGCCGAACTGTAAGTCGCCATGCCTTCCCTCATCCAGGAATTGGAATTCTTGTCCGAGGTCCTCTCTTCCTCGGCCCCAGAATGCGCAATCTGAAAGACATGGTGGTACTCATGCAGAGCTCCCCAGGTATTCTCGATTGGCCTCTTTGCTCTCTCAGTAGCATTCGTCGAGACGTCCTCATAGAGGCGGACCGGTCCCTGCGTCCAGGTCAGCCCCCCGGCCGATTCCCCGTCCAGAATCGATTTAATTTCCTTCACGACATTCGAGCGACTTAAAAATTCCGCAATCTGCTCCTTTGCCGTTTCTTTGGCGTCATTTATTTTCCTCTTTTCCTTTTGTTATGGGGAAGGGGTAAGTCCCATCAAGGAGTCAAAGGTTGAGCCGACTTTTCATGTGGCAGAGGG
>SHBV01000120.1 GCA_004211885.1 Verrucomicrobiaceae bacterium | reverse complement strand
GCCGTGTCCTCAAGGACCGGCCGTACCTGGACCCGTCACGTGTCGGTTCGTGGGGATGGAGCGGTGGGGGATCCATGAGTCTGAATGCGATCTTTAAGTTCCCTGATCTGTACAGCACGGCCATTGCCGTGGCATCGGTACCAAATCAGAGGCACTATGATACCATTTATCAGGAACGTTACATGGGTCTTCCCGGTGATAATTTGAAAGGTTTTAGGGAAGGTTCACCGATCAATTTTGCGCATCAGCTCAAAGGGGATCTCCTCATTGTTCATGGTACGGCTGATGATAATTGTCATTACCAGACATTTGAGAAATTGATCGATAAGCTGGTCAGTCATAACAAGACTTTCTCCATGATGACTTATCCTCGGGGAACCCACTCGATCCGTGAAGGGAAGAACACGACCCTCCATCTGTATACATTGATGACCAGTTTCCTCAAAAAGAGCCTTGAGCCTCAGGGTTCAGATAATTGATATAATTGCTTATTTAGCTAGGGTTTTCGTGGTTTCGATAGAGGATCAGAACCTCTTTTCTGTTCTTGTACAAAGATTTTAAAAACTTTAAACTGAATAGATTATGAGATCTTTTCACGTACTCTTCATTACTGTCCTGACAGGACTGTTGCTCCTTTCCCGGCTCGAGGCACAGGTAATTATTTATGATGCGGTCGAGGGTACCGTAGGTAATCAGGAGTTCGCAGGTTCACTCGGAATGGACTTTGAAGTTAATTCAGAGATTATCGTAACGGATCTTGGTGCATTTGACAGTGCCTCGGATGGCCTCTTTCAGTTCATCACAGTTGAACTTTGGACCCGCGACGGAGGATCCGGCATTGAGGTGATTGCTTCGGAGACCTTCGACCTTGATGATGAGGCGACACTAGAAGGAGGTCATCGATTCAAGGCTATCAATAACCCAGTGGCCTTGGAGCCGGGAAGTTATACGATCGTGGCCTATGGTTACGGGCCAGGGGAGCCGAACGTTAATGTGAGTGGTCAGCCCGCTGAGAACTTTGGTCTGTCCAGTAATGATGCTGAAGGCGCGATAACTTTCGTGGGTGGATCGCGTTGGGGCGATGCTGGATCGTTCCCTGCAAATGCGGACGGTGGGCCTGAGCAGCGGTATGGTGCCGGCTCTTTTAAAGTTGCTAGTGAGGATGAGGATGAGGATGAAATTCCCGATGCCTGGGAAGTTGCGAATGGACTGGATCCTGAAGATCCTGAGGACGCGGGCCAGGACGCTGACAATGACGGCCTTAGTAATCTGAAGGAATTCCAGTTAGGACTGGATCCGAAATCGGAGGACACGGACGGGGACGGTGCAAAGGATGGCTTTGAATTTGATAATGATTCGGATCCGACGGACCCAGACACTGATGATGATGAGTTGACGGACGGTGAGGAGTTTGCGGGTGGAACAGATCCTATGGATCCTGACACGGACGGTGACGGTTTCCGGGACGGGTTCGAGGTTAATAAGGAATCGGATCCTTTGGACCCTGAGAGTGTTCCAGAAATTAAGAGTGGGCCCGGTGCCATCATTTATGATGTGGCTGAGGGGACTGAGGGTAACCAAGACTTTGGAGGATCACTCGGAATGGACTTTGATGTGAGTTCAGTCATTACAGTCTCTGAGCTTGGAGCCTTTGACAGTGGCTCGGATGGTCTATTTCTTCCGATTAAGGTTGAGCTTTGGAGCCGTGAAGGTGATGCAGGTGTTGAGGCCTTAGTGGAGATAAATTTCGATGAGAATGATGAAGGGATTCTCGAAGGAGGGCACCGTTTCAAGGCCCTCACTGAACCATTGGTCCTTGATCCGGGAAGTTATACGATCGTTGCGACTGGTTACGGTGCAGGAGAAAGGAACTATAATCGGGGCATTGGTCCATCAGATGTGTTTTCCACGAATGATTTGGGCGGAGAGATTACTTTTGTTGGAGGATCGCGTTGGGGTGATGCGGGAACTTTTCCAGGGAACGTGGACGGGGGTCCGGCTCAGCGGTACGGTGCCGGTTCATTCAAGGTCATTGTTGATGATGAGGACGGGGACGGTATGCCTGACGCATGGGAGGAGGCTAATGGGCTTGACCCGGAAAATGCAGCCGATGCTGAGGGTGATCCCGACAATGACGGGCTCAGTAACCTGGCTGAATTTGAGGCTGGTCTGAATCCAAAGCTCGCCGATACGGATGAAGATGATGTGAATGACGGAACAGAAATTGATAATGAAACGGACCCTCTGAACCCCGATTCTGACAATGATGGTCTGAATGACGGTGAAGAAGTTACTTTGGGCACTGATCCGTTGAATCCCGACACGGACGAAGACGGGCACAAGGACGGAAAAGAAGTGGCCAAGGGAACGGACCCGAAAGACGCGAACAGCAGTCCCTCTTCACAATTTTCCGGAGAACTTGCCTACAAGATTGAACAGGGCACGATCGGCAACCAGAACTATACTGGGGCCCTTGGATTGGATTTTATTGTAGAGGAAACGTTAAGGGTTCTGGAACTTGGTGCCTTCGACAGCGGTGCTGACGGTTTGAACCGGCCAATCACTGTCAGTATGTGGTCAAGAGATGACAATGGAACACCCGATTTAATTAATGATGATCTTGGCCTTGAAGTGCTGGCCCAAATTGAATTTAGTGCGGGCAATGAGGGGGACCTGCGTGATGCGCACCGGACCATTGCTCTGGAGGAGGATCTGGTCCTTGAGCCTGGCCCCTACACGATCGTTGCGAGCGGATACGGTGCGGGAGAACCGAACGGAAACGTTGGTACTCCCGGAATGAGTCTGACTGAGGATCCCATCATTACGTTCGTTGGAGGAGGCCGTTTCGGAAACGATGCTACTGCTTTCCCCGGCACGCCTGACGGGGGACCAGTGAACCGGTACGCTGCCGGGACCTTTGCTTTTGAGATTCTTTCCTCCCCACTACAGTTCACCAGTGTCAGTTATGATTCTGTGCAGGGAGAAACGACTCTGACCTGGTCCTCCGTACCTAACAGAATCTACGCGATTGATGAATCTCTTAATCTTGTGGACTGGGAAGAACTCGATGACAGCCTCGAATCCGAGGGCATGTCGACGTCCTTCACCATTGATACGTTCCCGGGTAAGAGCTTCTTCAGGGTAAGGCTGCAGGAATAAAATTGAACTGATTGATAACCTCTTCGGGATTACCCATGGGTGAATATGTCCGCCTAATTAGGTTCCTTCTGATACCTGCGTTGGTGTCATTGTGGGGGTGCGGTGGCAATGACGAGAATCAGAATGATTATCAGAGCACAGCTGACCAGAGTACAGCCTCTGAGTTGGTAGCCTCTGAGGAGTTGATCCTTGATCTGACTCCACGGTTAAAAGGTTTTAAGGAGAACCTCTTCACTGAGGATTGCCTCTTCGCTGGAGTTGATCCTGATCCTGTTAAGAAGAGGGAATACCCGGGACTTGGAGTAACTGAGAGTCATTGGAACGGTAAAAAAGATATTAATCAAACAGAGGTGATAAAACCAACCATTGCAAGAATGACAGGTCCAGCGGGTCAATTTGAGCCCGGAGACATTAGCTTTTCCCTAGTCTCAGGAAAGTTCAGTGATCCTGATAAGAATATTTTTACGACTAGTGTTTCTTTTTCCGGGTCGAATGAAAATTCCTCGATCAGTTCAGTGAATGAGGTCATTTGGAAGAAGTTCGGAAGTTCCTGGAAAATTAATTCGTGGAAAGTCCAGAAACTTACAGCTCAGCGTTCGAAGGGGCAATTTTTTAAAGAGGTCCTCGATGAGGCCCTTCCTGACAAAGAATCTCTTTCCCGTGCACGGACATCAATGCATTGGAGAATTCTCAATGATAATTATTTTGGTGGTAAAAAACCAACGAACATACCCAGATACACTGATACAAGATTCTATCCGGACTCAATTAACACGCATCCTTCGGTCTCTGTCGTGGACATTGACGGGGACAGCTTTGATGATATTTACGTATGCGTGCGTTGGGGCAAGAACCTTCTTTTGCGAAACAAGGGAGACGGAACCTTTGAGGAATGTTCTGCACGTTATGGGCTTGATATTAGTGGAAGAAATACGGTCGCTCTCTTTGCTGATTTTGATAATGACGGAGACCCTGATTTGTTTCTTGGACGGTCCCTAGAGAAGTCTCTTTATCTGGTCAATGAGAAGGGAACGTTTCGTCCTCACAATGGTCCGGTTTCAAATGGTAAACTTCCATGGTTAGTCACTTCGGCCTCCGCTTCTGATTATAATAATGACGGACTACTTGATATTTACATATGTACTTACAGTCCACTCGATCTGAATACGAGGCTACAGGACAAGGGTAATGCTCCTAAATGGGCCAGACAATTTCTATCACCGAAGCAGGCTCAGGAAGTGGTGAAAAGAAAAGCAATTGACCATACTTACCTCAATCAGATCGGTCCCCCGAACCTTCTCCTTGTCAATCGTGGAGGGCATTTTGAAATTTCTCCTCAATCAGTCAATGTGGCTGGGTATTATAACAGTTTTCAGGCTTCATGGGCAGACTACGATAATGACGGTGACCAGGACCTTTACGTGGCCAACGATTATGCACCTGACCAGCTTTTTCGGAATGATAGTGGATCTTTTTTGGATGTTACTTCGGGTTCCGGCATTAATACTCTTGGCTTCGCGATGGGAGCTTCTTGGGGAGACTATGATGGGGACGGGGATCAGGACCTTTACGTTTCTAATATGTATTCAAAGGCGGGACGAAGAATCACAGAACAAATTCCGAGCCTTGATGATCGTATGTCTGCAGTGGCTTATGGTAATTTTCTTTATAGAAATGACGGTGATGGAGGCATGAAGAGAATGTCAGGCGCTGATGGAAAGTCGATTCCAGTGCATCTCGCGGGCTGGTCATGGGGTGGGATGTTCACGGACTTTGACAATGACGGGTTCCTCGACCTTTATGTCTCAAGTGGATATTATACTCCTCCCCCGGGCCAGGACAATGGAGTCGATTTGTGAAGTTGTCTATGGCGTACGGTCGTGCGTTCCGATGAGTCTTTACCTGATCAGTTCAGAAATAACAAATCGTGGGGAACTGATCCTAGGACTGGAAAAGTAAAACCTTCGCAGGAGAGGCTCACTTACTACTATGGACCGAACTATCACCGGCACTCTTACAGTGGTTATGAGAGGAATAAATTTTACCTGAATGTTTCTGGAGAAACATTCGCAGATTTGTCAGGTATTTCCGGTGCTGATGATATTGCTGACAGTCGTACGTGGGCAGCCCTCGACTATGACCAGGACGGCTGGACCGACATTGCTCTGGTTAACGCGAACGCTCCGCTACTGAGCCTGTACCGGAACACGATAGGAGAAATAAAAAAATCCAATCACATTAAGATTCTTCTTGTCGGAGGGGCTGATGGAAAAGATTTCGGTAAGGGTCTAAGTAACAAGGATGGGGTAGGAGCTGTTGTCGAAGTCATATCCGGTGACCGTTTAATAAAAAGGGTCCGGAAAATCGGTGATGGTTATGCTGCTCAGAACAGTTCCACAATGACTATTGGTATAGGTTCTGAGCTCACGGCTCAATCAATAAAAGTCCGTTGGCCGTCAGGAAAAGTCACCATGAGCC
>SHBV01000012.1 GCA_004211885.1 Verrucomicrobiaceae bacterium | reverse complement strand
TCGAGGGACTCAGTCTGCGCTTTATCGCGTTAAATATTCAGGCTCTGAGTCCACTGCGGCAATCAAAACCAGAGCCAATTCTGAAACGAAAGTGATTGAGACTCGAAGAGGTTTGGAGACTTTTCATGGTAAAGAGGTTCAGGGGTCCATCGAAAAGATCTGGCCCAAACTCAGTCATGCTGACCGTTTTGTCCGGTACGCGGCTCGTGTTGCGTTAGAGCATCAACCTGTCGTTGAGTGGCAAGAAAAAGCACTCGAAGAGGAGGATCCTCAAACATTACTATCTGCTCTCCTTGCCCTTTCACGCCAGGGTGATGCAGCTCTGAAGGATGACATTCTTAATGCTCTTTCTTTACTGAAGATTTCAGAAATGACAGAACCTCAAAAACTTGAGGCTTTGAGGGTAATGGGGCTTACTTTCATTCGTATGGGCGGACCAGATGAGGAAACAGCCCAAGAAATTGCTGAAGCTATTTCACCGCTTTATCCTGCACCATCTGATGCTATGAACAGGGAGTTAGTAGCCATGTTGGTTTATTTGAAAGCAGATGATGTTCTTGCCAAAACTATCCCTTTAATGAATCAGCAAGCAGCTGGGTTGGAAGAGATTGAATTTGATGACAAGCTTTTGGCTCGATCAGGTCAGTATGGTAAATCATTTCAAAACCAAAAGGCAAACAATCCACAGAGGCAGCAAATATGGTATGCTTATGCACTCAAGAACGTCGAAGAGGGTTGGAATGAGAATCTTAGAAAACAATTCTTCGGTTGGTTTGCGAAATCCAGAAATTTCAAGGGAGGAGCAAGCTTTGGAGGGTTCATCAATAATTTCAGAAACGAATCATTGAGTAAAATTAAAGATGCAAAGATGCGAGCTGAAATGGATTCTCTTAGCAAAAAGCAAGTAGCACTCGTTCCGGAAGGATTTGAAGATGCTAGAATTCTTAAAGTAGGTGCAAAGCCAGGCATGAAATTCGATATTGAATCACTCGAAGCAAAATCTGGAGAAAGGATAGGCATCGAATTCATCAACAATGATCCTACTGGACTTATGCACAATCTTGCGGTTTGTGCTCCGGGCAGCAGGCAAAAAGTTGTGGCATCTGCTTTAACTATTGGCCCGAAAGCTATCGAACAGAATTTTGTACCTGATATTCCCGAAGTAATTGCTTCAACACCGCAGGTTGCTCCTGGTCGCAAATATGTCCTATACATGGTTGTTCCGTCAGTCTCTGGAAATTATCCCTATGTATGTACATATCCTGGCCATGGTCAGCTGATGTTTGGAACGCTCAAGGTCACAAAATAATGACTTAATTTTATATGAGAACCCTTTGCTTTATCCTTTTTGCTGTTTTTACAGCAGGGGCCAAGGATTTGCATTGGGCTTATGTTCCGCCAACTAAACCGGATTTACCAAAAGTAGAGCATGCTGATTGGGCTCGGAATGAAATTGATTTTTTCTGTTTATCTAGAATGGAATCGCGGGGTCATGCACCTAAAGAAAGGGAATCTGCCGCACGTTTGTTGAGGCGGATCTTTTTAGATCTCATAGGAATACCTCCTTCAATAGAAAAAGTTGATTCGTTTTTGTTAGACCCTTCTGGTGAACATTTAGAGCAAATCGTTGATGAGCTTTTAAGCTCAAAGCACTTTGGTGAAAAATGGGCATTGGGTTGGTTGGATCTTGCAAGATATGCTGATTCTGATGGCTATCAGCGTGACGGGTTTCGGAATGTTTGGCCATACAGGGACTGGGTCATAAGGGCCTTTAATTCGGATATGCCTTTTGATCAATTTACTATAGAGCAGTTAGCTGGAGATCTGCTTCCTGAAGCTACTAATAATCAAATCATTGCTACGGGATTTCATCGTGGACCGATATTAAATCTAGAGGCGGGAACTGATCCTGAAGAGGATCGAGTCAAGCAGGTCGTAGATCGCGTCAACACTACATCTACGGTTTGGCTAGGAACTTCGATGCAATGTGCTCAGTGCCATGACCATAAGCATGATCCGTTTTCGATTCATGACTATTATTCGATGTTTGCTTTTTTTAACAATACTCCGATTGAGGGTAAGCGCAGGCCCGGAGGCAATGACGCGTCCATGGATTATGCGGGTTCTGACATTAAGGTTCCAGTCCCCGCAGATGAGTTACACAAGAGAGATGAGGCAGAGAATAAGGCTCGCGAGGCAGAGAAGATTTATGTGAGTAAGGTCGAAGAGCTTTGCGAATCATTTTCTGATAATGAATTAAATGAGTTAGTTAAAAAGCATCCCAAAGAAATCGATTTAATTAGAAAATCCAAAATAGACTTTAAGGAAGCTGTAAAAATAAGTAAGGCTCTTTTTCAGAAAGGAGAATCTTCGGAATCACTTAATAAATTACAGAAAAATATTACTAACAACAAGAACCGCTCCAAGGGTGGGGCTTTTCAAATCGGTTATACTTCTCGCGTCATGAAAGAGATGGAGGAAAAGAGAGTCACACATATCATGTTGCGTGGAGACTTCAGAGATGTTGGCAAAAAAGTAAGTGCAAATACGCCTCCATCCTTACATCTATTTCGGGATGAGTATCCTCGTAACCGCTTAGGGTTGGCTCGATGGCTTGTATCTAAAGAAAATCCTCTCACGGCGAGAGTCACTGTGAATAGGATATGGGCAGAACTTTTTGGCAGAGGAATAGTCACAACGATAGAAGATTTCGGAACTAATGGAGCATATCCTACTCATCCCGAATTGCTTGATTGGCTAGCGGTGACTTTTCAGTCTGATGATTCTTGGTCATTGAAAAAGACAATTAAGCGAATCGTACTTTCATCTGTGTACTTACAGAGTTCCATAGTGTCTCAATTAGAGCGAGGTAATGATCCTAATAATAGTTTTTATGCTAGGGGGCCGAGCCTTCGTTTGCATGCCGAATTAATTCGGGACAATGCGCTGTATATTTCTGGATTACTTTCTACCAAAATGTACGGAAGACCAGTGAGGCCAGTGCAACCCGCAAATTTCTGGCGTGTCATTGGTGAAGTGGATAACAAATATTATATATCAGACAATGAAGACCTTTACCGTAGAGGGATATATACTATTTGGCGCCGTTCTGCTCATTATCCTAGTTTTGCTAATTTTGATGCTCCAAGTAGAGGGGCTTGCAATGTGATGAGGAAATCCAGTAACACTCCATTACAGGCCCTGACGCTCTTAAATGATCCAGTCTATGTTGAAATTGCTAAGGCCTTTGCGGCTCGAATAAAAAAAGAGACTACTGAATTAAATGCGCCTCAACAGTTGGAATATGCATTCAGACTTGCTCTTTCTCGGAATCCTAACGGTGCTGAGATTACAGCGTTAAAAAAAATATATTTCATAGCTCTTGATACGGAAGGATCTGCTGAAAGTGCCTGGTTCGAAATAGCAACTACGCTACTGAACCTTCATGGAACAATAACAAAGTAGTCCAAAACGGTTGACTGATAATGGAAAAAGATCTGAATCAAAGCCTATTATCTAGGAGGGCTTTTTTACGCAATTCAAGTAGTCTCGGTGTAGGGTCTCTGGCCTTCAATGATCTTCTGTCTAGAGAATCATCAGCGAATTCTATTGCATTTTATGACAAAGGAATTGCTCATTTTGCGCCAAAGGCAAAATCAGTCATTTTTTTACATATGGTAGGAGCGCCTTCCCAATTGGATCTTTTTGATTTTAAACCTAAGCTCAAGGAATTTCACGGCGAACCAGCTCCTGCAGAGTTCATTGACGGGAAGCGATTCGCTTTCCTTCGAGGGCATCCAAAGATGATGGCTTCGCCTTTTGAATTTGCGAAAATCAATGATGGTCAAGAGATTTCAGAAGTCCTTCCCCATCTAAAATCAGTCGCTGGTGAAGTTGCTATTATTCGATCGATGCAGACTGAGGATTTTAATCATGCCCCTGCGCAAATGTTTTTTCATTCAGGTCTTAACCGTATAGGAAGTCCGAGTCTGGGATCTTGGGTCACTTATGGACTAGGATCAGAATCAAATGATTTACCAGCTTATGTGGTAATGGTTTCTGGAAGTGTTCCAGGAGCAGGCTCCACTCTTTGGAGTCATGGATTTTTACCAAGTACCTATCAGGGCATTGAGTTTCGCAGCACTGGTGATCCTGTCCTATTTTTATCAGATCCGAAGGGCGTTGATAGATCTCGCAGGAAGCGCATCATTGATGGGATCAATGAATTGAATGAATTGGAATTAAAAAATATAGGTGATCCTGAAATAAGAACCCGTATAAATCAATATGAGTTAGCATTTAAAATGCAGATGTCAGTGCCTGAACTTACTGATATAAGAACTGAACCTGAACATATTAGGGACATGTATGGAAAAGGATCATTTGCCAATCACTGCGTGCAGGCTCGGAGGCTCGTCGAACGCGGAGTAAGATTCGTCGAACTGTATAATTCTGGTTGGGATCACCATGGAGGAATCGAGAATAATATAAAGAAAAAGGCTAAAGAGATTGATCGGCCAATTGCTGCTTTGATCAAAGATTTAAAGATGCGAGGTCTTTTGGATGAGACTTTACTTGTCTGGGGTGCAGAGTTTGGAAGAACACCCATGTTTCAGGGGGCAAAATTAAATGGGGCCGGCCGAGACCATCACAAAGAAGCCTATACGATTTGGATGGCCGGAGGCGGCATCAGAGGTGGTATCTCTTACGGACAGACTGATGATTTTGGATATTATGTAGAGAAGGATCCTGTCATAGTAAGAGACATGCACGCTACGATTTTGTATGCTCTAGGAATGGATCATGAAAGGGTCACTTTCAGGTTCCAGGGTCTGGACCAGCGCCTCACAGGGACTGAAGAATCAAGGGTCCATCACCAGCTATTTGGATGATCTTCTTTATATCTTTAATTAACATTTTTATGAAGCGAACTTAGATTCTTTTTTCCCCCTTAAATTGATGGTTATAACTTCGCTTGAAACATTTATTTTGCATGTTCCGGTTACTCGGAACCATATATCTGACAGTACGCATTCAATTACTCATTGGGGTATGCCAGGAGTAAGAATTTTTACAGATGAAGGATTCACTGGTTATGGATTTACCGGAACGCATGCCCATTTAGCCAGTGATAGGTTAATTACGGACTGCATATCCAATTGTTATGCTGAGTTATTAATAGGTCAGGAAGTGTCTGATATTTCCTTATTGTGGGAAAGATTGGCATATTATCCGCCACTCCAATGGGTCGGGCGTGCAGGCATTACAAAAATGGCATTGGCGGCGGTAGACATTGCTCTTTGGGATATTAAGTCGAAGGCTTTAAATGAACCATTATGGAAGACTCTTGGTGGGAGCGAGAAGAACAAAGTCGAAGCGTACAATACTGACGGTGGTTGGTTGAACCTTTCAGCTCAAATGTTGGTTGATGATGTGCTCAGGCTCACAGAGGTAGATGGTTACCAGAGTATAAAGATGAAAGTAGGCAAGTCGGATCATAAAGAGGATTTGCAACGGATCGAAGCGGTCAGAAATGCCGTAGGTTCATCAATCCGCATTATGACTGATGCGAATGGGCGCTGGCGCATGCCAGAAGCGTTAAATGTGGCCGGTAAGTTGAAAGATTATGACGTTACATGGATAGAGGAGCCTCTATGGCATGATGATGTGCGTGGACACAAGGACCTTGCAGATGCTATACAAACGCCAGTCGCCTTGGGTGAGATGCTATATTCCTTGGCTCACTTTGAGGAGTTTATATCTTCTAAGGCAGTTCATTACGTGCAACCTGATGCGACGCGGCTCGGGGGAATTACTGAAACCTTGGAAGTCTCTAATGTTGCTTATAAAGCGAATCTTCCCGTGACTCCACACGCAGGCGACATGGCTCAAACTCAAATTCATTTAAGTATTTCTCACCCAGGAATCGAGTTATTGGAATTTATACCTTGGATCAAGGATTGCTTCATTGAGCCTCTTGAGATTAGGTCTGGTTATTTTGATTTTCCACAGTGCCCAGGAGCGGGGACTACTCTGACCGAAGAAGCGATGAGTAAGTATGGAAAAAAGGTTTCCTAAATGTCCAATATTATATAAATATAATAATTAATGAGTATGGAAAATCCTTACAGTATGTCTGGAGAAACGGTCCTGATAACAGGTGGAGGAACAGGCATTGGTCTGGGAATTGGAAGATGCATGCTAGCTGCAGGTGCAGAAAAAGTGATTCTTGTCGGGAGGCGTGAAACTGTTTTGGCTGAAGCCGCATCAGAACTTGGTGAACGGGCCAGTTACATTTCCCAAGACATTGCCAAGATTGAGGAAATTCCAAACTTTGCTCAAAGAGTACTTTCTGATCATGGAGAGCCGACTTGTCTGGTGCACAATGCTGGGATTAACTGCAAGAAGCCATTCGTTGACTTGGATGATTCAGAATTCATGGAGGTTTTTGATGTTCATATAAGAGGGGCCCTTGCCATTACAAAGGAATTTGTCCCTGCAATGCTCAACAAACGATCTGGGTCGATTTTGTGGATTTCTTCTATGGCAACTGTGATTGGGTTGCCGTTGGTTACTTCATATTCGATGGCCAAGTCTGCTATGCATGGAGCAGTATATAATTTATCCGCCGAGTTTGCTCCGAACGGAGTCAGGGTAAATGCAATTTTGCCCGGTTGGATTGAATCTGCAATGGCATTAAATTCATTTAAAGGGGATGAACCTAGGCGACAGAAGGTCCTTAGCAGGACACCGATGGGTAGGATGGGCCAACCGGATGAAGTTGGTCATGCTGCGGTTTTCCTTTGTTCACCAGCAGCGAGTTTTGTAACTGGTTCTCTCCTAACGGTTGACGGTGGGGCATCGATTGGATTTTAATTATTGCAGATCATAGATCTGAGCCATTCGCCATTCTCTGTAAATTATAAAATCTATATCTAGATATTAACAGACTAGTGAGTTTGTTTTATTTATTTTTTCGATCCCTTTATGATGGATTCATTTCAATTAATAGTGCATAAAATGAATTAATTTTTGCTACGGAATGCCAGAATCAAATCAGGAGCCCCTCGCGATAGTTGGAATAGGATGCCGGTTCCCGGGAAAAGCCAATAGTCCAGAATCTTTTTGGGACCTTCTTATCGAGGGAAAATCGGGAATTGAGGAAGTCCCCGATGATCGATGGGATGTGGACCGTTACTATCATGCTGACAGTTCAGTTCCCATTAAAATGATAACTAAGTGGGGAGGTTTCATAGAGGATGTGGATAAATTTGACGCATCTTTTTTTGGTATTTCTCCCAGAGAAGCTCAGCGCATGGATCCGCAACAGCGCTGGTTACTTGAGCTTACTTGGGAAGCTTTTGAGGATGCTGGAGAAAAGCCTATGAACTGGAGGGGTTCCGCTACTGGTGTTTATGTGGGTATATCTTCTAATGAGTATGGCTCCATTCAGATGATGGGGGAATCAGACATTGATGTTCATACAAACTCTGGTAGCACATTATCAATCGCTTCCAATCGTATCAGTTATCTCTATGATTTAAAAGGCCCTTCCATCTCTGTTGATACGGCATGCTCTTCTGCTCTCGTGGCGGTTAACCTTGCCTGTAAGAGTATTTGGAGTGGAGAATGTGATGCTGCGTTTGCTGGTGGAGTTAATGCATTGTTAATGCCTGACAGTTCAATTGGCTTTTCCAAAGCGTCAATGCTTTCACCGAGCGGTCAGTGCTTTGCTTTTGATGCCCGTGCTAACGGATATGTGAGAGGTGAAGGTGCAGGTATGATTCTTATTAAGCCTCTTGCTCGCGCTCATAAGGACGGTGACCGTATTTATGCTACGATCAGGGCTGCGGTAGTAAATCAGGACGGCAACACATCTTCGATGACTGTTCCTGGGAAGGAATCGCAAGCTGCTATGTTGCGTCAAGCTTACGCGCAAGCCGGTATTGATCCTAGCAGAGTTGGTTACATGGAAGCTCATGGCACTGGTACACCTGTAGGTGACCCGATCGAGACGAGAGCGCTTGGAGAAGTTCTTTGTGAGGGCCGATCAGAATCTGAAAAATGCATCATAGGATCTGTAAAATCAAATATAGGCCATTTGGAATCTGGATCTGGGATTGCGGGGCTCATTAAGGCTGCATTAGTTTTGCATCATCGGCAAGTTCCGAAGAATCTTAATTACGAGACTCCAAACCCTAACATTCCTTTTAAAGATTTGAAGTTGAAGGTGCCTATGGAGAATATGCCCATACCATCTAAGGGTGAGTTTCTTCCTGTTAGTGCTGTGAATTCTTTTGGGTTTGGAGGGACCAACGCTCATGTCGTTCTTGAGGCAGTAAAAAATGAAGAACACTTGAGAGCTGAGGAGCCTTTCAGAAAGTTACTTAGTCGCCCATTTTTATTAAAAATTAGCGGGAATAGTGAATCGGGTCTTGAGTGTGCCGCTAAATCGTATTGCGATTTTCTTAATGAGGATTCTGCTCCAATTAATGAAATTTGTACTTCGGTAGGTTTAAATCGTCAGAATCTTGATGAGAGAATGGTCGTTATTGGTCACGACCACAAATCAATAAGATCGAATTTAAAATCATGGATATTAAATCGTATAGAATCTCCGGAATGCATAACTGGGAAATGTTCTGTTACTAATAGCGATCCTGTATTTGTGTTCACTGGTCAGGGCGCTCAGTGGTGGGGAATGGGGCAGGAACTTTTTCAGGATGAGCCCGTTTTTCGCAAAAAGATTCAACAAATTGATTCGATATTAGAACCTTTGACGGGGTGGTCCTTGGTCGAAGAAATGAATTCTAAAGAGGAAACATCAAGAATTGACCGGACAGATGTCGCCCAGCCCGCTATTTTCGCTTTGCAGGTTGCTTTGGCTGAACTGTGGAAAACTTGGGGAGTCTTACCTAAGAAAGTTGTCGGGCATAGTGTGGGTGAAGTGGCTGCCGCATATGTAGCAGGTATATACAGCCTTGAAGATGCGGTTAAGGTAATCTACCACCGAAGTTATTTGCAAAATAAGACTGGCGGAAAGGGTAGGATGGCTGTTGTCGGATTGTCCAAATCTCAGGCAGAACAGATAATTGAAGGCAAAGAGTCTGAGGTTCAGTTGGCTGTTGTAAATGGACCTGCTATGGTCACTCTTGCTGGGGACACCGAGACTTTAGAAGAAATCATAAAAAGAATTGAAGGGGATGGAATTTTTGTGAGATGGCTTCGTATTGATTATGCCTTTCATACTCATCAGATGGATCCCATTAAGGATGGTCTTTTAGATGCTCTTAAGGAAATTTCTGCAAATAGCTCCAAGGTTCCATTTTACTCAACTGTTACCGGTGATCTTTTCGAGGGTGATGATTTAGATAATTATTATTGGTGGCGCAATGTAAGAGAACCTGTTCTTTTTTCTTCAGCTATCCAGTCATTATCCAATGATGGTTCTGAGCTTTTTCTCGAACTAGGTCCGCACCCTGCACTTGCTGGTCCGATTGCTGATTCTATTGGATCCCTTGAAAGGGATTGTGCTGTCCTTTGCTCTCTCAATCGCAAAGAAAGAGAAACGAAAACTATTCTTGGAAATTTAGCTAGGCTTCATATAGAGGGTGTGGAGATTGATTGGGCTTCTATCAATCAGAGTTCGGGCAAAGTAGTGAGTGTTCCTAAGTGCGCATGGAACCATGAAAGGTTTTGGATGGAATGTGATCAATCTTTCAGGCATCGATTACAAACTATAGACCATCCTTTGCTTGGATTAAGACAAAGATTTCCTGAGCCTTGTTGGGAGTTTCTTCTAGACCCTAGAGAGCATGATTATCTTCAGGATCATTGTTTCTGGGACAGTATTATTTTTCCGGCTGCAGGTTATGCGGAGATAGGTCTCGCAGTAGCTGGGAATCTGTTCCCTGATGATTCTTATGCGGTGGAATCTATGAAAACAGAGAAGGCGCTCTTTATTTCAGATAAGAATGTTCCTACGGTGCGTGTGATCTTTAATGCATCGCAAAAATCATTTTCAGTATATTCGTCCACTGATGAGGGTAAGGTTTGGGATCTCAATGCGCAGGGACTGATCCGAAGGGTGCTTGCAGAACCGGCTCCTTTTGATGAAGCCATCAGTTGTGTCAAGGCCAGGATGGAAAAGCATTCAACGCATGAGGATTATTATAAAGAGTATGATAAGGCCGGCTATCAGTTTGGTCCAAATTTTCGCCAACTCATTAATGTTTGGAGTAAACCTAATGAATCGGTTGCGGAAATTAAAGTGCCGGAATCATTAGTTGATACACTTTCAGATTATCATTTTCATCCTGCCGTTCTTGATGCTTGTTTCCATGCACTCAAAGGTGCACAGGTGATTCCGGAAGGATCGAGAGCTGGTCAAAAGTTTTATCTTCCTTCCTCTATCCGTAGGGTGCAACGGTACGGAAATGTCCTTCCAGATAAGTTATGGGCACATGCTCTGGTTACATTTGATGACGGTGAGAGTGTCGTGGCTGATATTATTGTCATGAATGAGGAGGGAAAGAGAGTTGCCGATGTCTTGGGTTTTTGTGTTGAAAGAATTGATCAAAAAGATGAGGAAATAGAAGCTATTAATAATTCTTTTTACGAATTCTCATGGGAACCTAAGCGTCTAAAAGGTAGTCGGGTCCGAGAGAAAATAGCATTTACGAATTTCGATCATGTCATTGAAGAGGTTGATGCTGAAAACAATGAGAGGTATGAAAGATATAATCTTGCGTCTTATTATAACAAATTCGTTCAAGAGGTTGACGCTTTGGCGCAGCTCTGTTTTGAAAGCTCATTAAAGGAGCTGGGATGGAATCCTGATCCTGACTCTGTTTACACTACGGGACAAATCATCGAAGAGTTAGGTATTTCTCTGGACCATGAGCGTTTGGTTGAAGCTCAATTGAAGGCGTTATCAGTTGAAGGTCCTCTGGAAGAATTGGGTCAAGGAGAATGGAGAGTTATACGGTGCATGAACAGCATAGATGTGGTCCGGCAATTGGATGATCTGAGGATTAAGCATCCAGATCTAAAGGCTGACCTTGATCTTTATCATCTTGTTTGGCCGAGGATCACTGAAGTGCTTTCTGGAGAAGCTGATGCTCTTGAAGTTCTTTTTCCGAAAGGATCCTCTGAACTGCTTGAATCTTTTTATATTAATGGTGCTGATTTTCCTGCTAATAATGAAATGATTTCCGTCGCGGTTCACAAAGCCATTGAAGGTGTTCCGGATGGGCGCGCTGTCAGGATCCTTGAAGTTGGTGCAGGGACAGGATCCTTGACCCGAAGCGTTCTGGAAAAATTATCACCTAATAAAATTGATTATACATTTTCTGACACTGGTCAGGCTTTCATCGCTGAGGCCAAGAAGGAATTTACTGAAAATTCGTCAGTGGATTATTGTATTTTTGATATAGAAAAATCCCCAAAAGATCAGGGGATCGCCCTTCAATCTTTTGATTTAGTTTTAGCATCCAATGTAATTCATGCTACTTCTGATCTTAGGAATACACTTGAACAGTTAAAGTGCTGCCTGTCAGATGATGGGATACTCATTTTTTTAGAAGTGACACGTTCTCGTAGTGCACTGGACCTTGTCTTTGGGTTGCTCAAGGGTTGGTGGCAATACACTGATATTGATCTGAGGCCTAATTCGGCATTGTTGAACCGTCAAGAGTGGGAAAATTTGATATTAAGTTGCGGTTACGAGGATGTGGTATCATTTGTGAACACGCCTGATCCCAATGAGTCGGGTCAGACTGCTTTTATGGCACGAAGAGGCCCTTCACCATTAACTGGAGAGATTAATCCTAAGGATGAGGATAGGGATCTATATGGCTCTGATGATTTGAACAAGAAAGGTACGCTAATCATTTTTGCTGACGATGGTGCTTTTTTTGACGAGTTATCTGAATGTTTCAGTGATGAGTTTGATCAGGCCATAAGGATTTCACCTGATCAGGATATTAGCGAATCGGTTAAGAGTGTTTCTCGAGTAGGTGCCATTATTCATGCGTTCGGTTCAGAATCAGTGCCATCAGATGGGAATCTTTCGGAAGATGATTTAATTAATGCTCAGAGAAGTGGGTCTGTGCATCTGCTTGAATTAGTCAAAACGTTATCATCGATAGATTTTGAGGTAATTCCGAAAGTATTAATAATAACTCGTGGCGTCATACGCGTTAGAGAAGGTGATATGATTCATGGGATAGCAATGTCTTCTATGGTCGGGGTCATTCGCGTGGCGAGGGGCGAGCATCCTGATTTCCAGTGGAAACATATTGATATTGATGAAGGGAATTTTGGATCCGAATCATATGACATTTATGAAGAATTTATCCTATCCGATGAAGAGAATGAGATTGCTTATCGGGATGGAGTTAGATATGTGAACCGGTTATGTCCGATTAAAACTGAAGAGCAAACTGACCGTTTGACTGAAGCCATTTTGCCGGATGGATCGGTGATTCCTTTCAGGCTAGAGATTAATTCTCCTGGAGTTTTAACTAATTTGTCTTTGAATGAGACAATCCGGTGCTCACCTGATCCAGATCAGGTTGAAGTTTTAATTAAGGCCGGAGGAATTAACTTTCGGGATGTCATGAAGGCATTGGGTATGTATCCCGGCAACCCGATTGATCTGAAATGGTTGGGTGATGATTTTTCAGGGATCGTTGTCAGAGCAGGTGAGAAGGTTAAGAATTTTTCTGTAGGTGATGAGGTTGTTGGTATGGCTCCATATTCATTCCGATCATTTGTTACAGTCAGTGAGAAGATGCTTTTCAAGAAATCCGATTCAATGACTTTTGAGGAGGCGGCTACACTGCCGACTGTCTTTTTAACTGCTCATTACAGCTTAAACGAACTGGCCCGTATGAAAGAGGGGGAGAGTGTTCTTATCCATGCGGGTACGGGAGGAGTAGGAATGGCTGCAATTCAAATTGCCCGCCAATTAGGATTGAAAATTTTTGCGACTGCTGGAACTCCTGAAAAGCGAGAGTTGCTTCTTGAGCTAGGAGTACACCATGCATTGGATTCAAGATCACTATCATTTGCTGATGAGATACTAAAGATAACAAATGATGCTGGTGTTGATTGTGTGCTTAATTCTCTTGCAGGTGATTTCATTCCAAAGTCATTTTCAGTATTGAGCCCTTTCGGTCGTTTCATTGAGATTGGTAAGGTGGATGTTTATAACGACTCAAAGATTGGGCTTCAGCAACTGCGTAATAATATTTCTTATTTTGTTGTCGATCTCGCACAACATTTGCAGGATAGACCGGATTATGTGGAAGGCATGTTTGCTGAACTGGCTAAGAGATTTGATTGCGGCGAATATTCCCCCTTAGAGCATACTGTTTTTCCTATAACAGAAGCTGCTCAGGCTTTTCGTTTTATGGCTCAAGGCAAACACATTGGCAAGAATGTGCTTAGCTTTGATTGCGATTCAATCTTTGTTGCTCCATGTACTCAGGAAGGAAATTTGTTTAAGACAGATGTAACCTATTTGATTACTGGAGGCATGAGCGGATTTGGTTTCGAATTAGCCAAATGGATGGTCCGGAACGGTGCCTGCCATCTGGCTCTCGTCAGTCGTAGCGGTGCTAGGGATCAATCTGTTTTGGAAGATATTGAGTATTTAAGATCAATAGGTAAGCAGGTTATGGATTGCAGAGCTGACGTGACTTCGCTCCAAGATGTGAAACGGATTATGGGAGAGATAAGTTCAGATCTCCCCCCAATAAAAGGCATAATTCATGGGGCAATGGTCATCGATGATCAGTTCATGAATGAAATGGATGAGGAATGTTTTAATAAAGTTCTTTATCCAAAAATGTTAGGGGCTTGGAATTTTCATCAGGTTACAAAAGATATTGAATTAGATCATTTTATTCAATTTTCCTCGTTTTCTGCAGTCATTGGTGCAGTTAAGCAGGCCAATTATAATGCAGGAAATGCATTTCTAGATGCATTATCACATTATCGCCACGCGAGAGGCCTACCATCATTAACTATTAACTGGGGAGCATTAATTGGAGCCGGATTTGTGGAGCGTAATCAGAAAACGGCTGCTTACCTGAACAAGTTGGGGATGAAGCCATATAAGATGCTAGATACTCAGCATGTGATGTCACTGTTGTTGCCGAAATCAAATGCACAGGTCGTTGCGTCGGTAGTTGATTGGGCACAATTAGTTAAACTTAGCCCCGCGCTTTCAGTGGCTCCACTATATAGCAAAGTAGTACAGAAAATTTCAGAAAGGGGATCGGGAGGATCTGTTCGCCCTCAGGTCTTAGCTGCTCAGGGTGAAGAAAGGTTGAGAATACTTGAAGAGTTCATTGCAGGCCAAGTGGCAAATGTTTTTGGTACTGAGGTGGCTAAGGTTGATCGTGACACGGCACTAACCAATATCGGGTTAGACTCTCTTATGGCGATTGAGCTTATGAATAGAATGGAGTCTGAGCTTGGAATCAATCTGCCGATGGGGAGTGTTTTGAATGGTCCAAATATAAGAGAGTTAGCTGGTAATATTCTTGAGCAGATTCTTTCAGAAGATGAAAATCATTCTGAGCAGTCATCGGTCGGAAATTCATTGTCAGGTGATATAGTTCCATTCGAAAGGGCTGGTAAAGAGTTAACGGAATTTCCTCTCTCTGAGGGACAAAAATCTCTGTGGTTTTTGTATCAACTTTCACCTGAAAGTGCCGCGTATAATTTGGTCTTCAGTTCCAAACTCACTCCTCTAGTCGATATTGAATCCATGGAGACTGCTTTCAGGACCCTATTTGAACGACACCCTATGTTGAGTGCCACTTTCCATCAAGTTAATGGAGATCCTGTTCAGCGGATAGAGCGTGGGAAGACAATTGATTTTAGGGAACATGATGCATCAGAGATGACTGAGGGGCAGATTAAAAAGCTCATTGAAAAGCATGCTGAATTACCTTTCGATTTGGAGAATGGTCCTGTTATTAGGTTGGAACTTTTCAAGAATGATCAAAGTTCACATATAGTTTTATTATCAATGCATCACATTATTTCTGATGCATGGTCTGTTTCTTTGTTGATGAATGATTTAATAGAAAGCTATTTTTCTATTAAGTCTGGAAAAGTTCCTAATCATGACCCGATAGAATATAGCTATCAGGACTACGTTAATTGGCAGGAAAATAATCTTTCAGGATCTTACAAGATTCGAGCATCCGAGTACTGGCTTTCATTTCTTGAAGGCGCGCCCACTTACCTTGATCTTCCAACGGATTATCCACGTCCAAACGTTCAAACCTTCAATGGGGGAAGATTCAGTTTTATGCTTGAGGATGATCTAGCTTCAAGAGTTTTGGATTTAGCACAGAGCCAGAATACGACGCTTTATACCACTATGCTGGCTGCTTATAATGCATTATTCCATCGTTATTGTGATCAGGATGACATTGTAGTTGGCAGTCCGATGGCCGGACGAAACCAAAAAGAACTCGGCGATATGCTTGGGTATTTTGTCAATATGGCTCCTTTGCGGAGCAGGGCTCATGATGATCCTAGTTTCATCGACTTTTTAGATCGCACATCAGGATCAGTGAATGGAGCTATTGAAAATCAAGATTATCCATTTTCATGGATTATCAATGATTTGAAGATGCAGCGTGACCCGGCAAGGTCACCGCTTTTCCAAATCTCTTTTGCCATGGAGCGCGTGCCTGGCATTGATGAACAAGGGATCGCCGTTTTTCTGATAGGAAAGGGAGGACATCAATTTTCAGTTGGAGATATGACCGTGGAGACCATTGATCTCAATTTACGTCAGGCTCAATTTGAAATTACGCTTGTAATTGAGGAGAGTGGCGGCCAGATCTTTGGCTGCTGGCAATACAATAAAGATTTATTCAAATTAGAAACGATTGAGAAACTAAGCGAAACTTTTTCTCTTTTACTGGAAAATGTGACAGAGGATCCAGGCATTAAGATTTCTGAGATGGAATTGTTGGGCCAAGAAGAATCAGAAATGATTATTTCTTCATGGAATTCCACTGAGTCCGATTATCCAAAAGATAAAGGCATTCATCATCTAGTTGAAGAACAGGCGATTAAAACTCCAGATGCAATTGCTGTTCGTTTAAGTGAACAGGAGATTACTTATGCGGAACTCGAAAAGTTGGCGCATAATGTAGCAGGGAATCTGATTGATCGGGGAATTGGGACGGATCATTCCGTTGCCATTATGATTGAAAGGAACGCGCTGATGGTTGCTGTTATGTTAGGAGTTCTAAAATCCGGAGCGCATTATGTACCGATTGACCCTGATTATCCTCTTCATAGGATTCAAAAAATGTTGAATGATTCGGGTTGTTCATTACTATTTGTTTCTGCCGAAACGCATCATTTAGCGCCTCCAGATTTGGTTGATGTTTTTCGAGTTGAGGAATGTGCAGAAAATATAAATCCTGTTACTTTCCCCAAATTTAATGCCGATAATTTAGCATATGTTATTTACACGTCAGGGTCGACAGGAGATCCGAAGGGGGTTGAGATTACCCATTCTGCAGCGGTAAATTTTCTAATTTCGATGCGAAAGATTCCTGGAATTACTAGGCTGGATCGTCTTTTGGCTCTAACGACTCTATCATTCGATATTTCAGTACTTGAAATTTTCTTACCGCTGATTACAGGCGCTCAGGTTGTCATTGCGACAAGAGAGGATTCCAGAGATGGGAGACGCATCTCAAGACTGCTTAATGAACATTCGGTGACCATTATGCAGGCGACTCCAGCTACTTGGAGGATTCTTATGGAAAGCGGATGGGAAGGAAGAAATGGACTCAAAATCTTATGTGGAGGTGAAGCCATGCCTAGAGATTTGGCTGATTTTCTCGTTAACAGCGCCGATGAGGTATGGAACATGTATGGCCCGACTGAGACAACGGTCTGGTCCACTTGTATAAGGGTCCTTCCTGGTGAAGAGAAATTAAGCATTGGAAAGCCTATCTCTAATACAAATATTTATATTCTTGATGATAATAACAATATTCAACCTGTTTCATTTGTTGGTGAAATTTGCATAGGGGGAGCTGGTCTTTCGAGGGGTTATCGACGGAGAGAAGAATTGACCAATGAACGTTTCATTGAAGTTGAAATTCCTGGTCAGGGATTTCAAAGACTCTACAGAACCGGAGATCTGGGTAGGTGGCGATCTGACGGGGCGCTTGAATGTCTCGGGAGAATTGATTTTCAGACAAAACTGAGAGGTTTCCGTATAGAGTTAGGTGAGATTGAATTTGCTCTGACCGACCATGAGGAAGTGAGTTCTTCTGTTGTCGTTAAACGTGATGATTTACCAGGTGGAGAAGCTCTCGTGGCTTATTTTGTTTTAGAATCAGAATTTTCCAATGATTTATTAAATAGTATTAAGGAGCACCTACGCGATCGGTTGCCGGGAGTGATGGTGCCTGCATATTTCGTTAATCTGGAAGCATTGCCTTTAACGCCTAATAAGAAGATTGATCGCATGGCACTTCCTGCTCCTGAATCCGGAAACATCCGGTTGAATCATGATTTTATTCCCCCAAGAACAATCACAGAGACAAAAATCACTGAGATTTTTTCTGATGCTTTTGATAACCCTACAGTAGGAATCAAGGATAACTTTTTTGATATGGGAGGTGATTCTTTGCTGGCAGTTAGAATTATTTCTAGGATATCTAATGCTTTGCAGAAAGAGATTCCTTTAGAAGTGTTTTTCAGATTTCCGACAATTGAAAAGTTTGCTCAGTTTGTCGATTCTCCCGCATTTATGGAAGATGTTCCTGAATTGTTACCTAGTGGAGAGGATCTTGATACTGAATACCTTTCTTTCCAATTCATTGATAATCAGGAAACGGAATCTTTCCCTAATCTTGATGCCGTTGCTCTTTCTTATATTCCTGAGTCATTCATGCAGGTGACTGGTTTGAGTAAAGCAGAGTTGATTAAAGATTGGTTTGGCAATAAAGCGAGATTGACTAACTCCTATAAGACAGAATGGGGGACTATAGGGCTTGTCATGTTGCCGATTGCCGAGTCGGATCTGTACAATGATTCCAATTCAATTAGATCAATTATTATGGACGGGCTACGCTTATCTGCAGAATTGGGAGCAAGCAAAGTATCCCTCACAGGCATTCTTCCATTAATTACTCAAGATGGTTTGGATGTGATTAATTGGATGAGGGAGAATGATGAAGAGGTTACTTTGCCAATTGTTACGACTGGCAATGCAACTCGCTGTGCAACAATTATAAAATCGGTTGAGGGAATTCTCGCTCGTTCGGGCAGTAATATGTCTGAACTGAGAGTATCTTTCATCGGGTTGGGTTCGATGGGTAAGGGCACGCTTGACTTGATGCTGGATGTTTTACCTCATCCTCGTGGCATTATCATGTCAGACCTTTATCAACAAGGGGACCGGCTCAAAGAATTTCAGGATCAGCTTTTGGCGAGCGGCTTTTCGGGGGAAATTGATATATGTTCTTGTGATACTAAGCTATCTGATAAGGTTTATGAGGCTGAGTTAATTATAGCGGTCTCGAACATTCCAAATATAATTGATATTGATAAGGTTCGATCCGGAACCATGATCGTTGATTATTCGTTCCCTAGTTCATTTAGTGTGATTGATGCGGCTCGGAGGGTAGAACAGAATGGGGACTTGATTTTTACTTCAGGAGGACAATTGCGTTTGGGGAAACCAATTGAAGAAGTTATTTATTTGCCGAGAGTAGCTGAAGAAATGCTCGAAATTATTAATCCTGAAAAAATGCAATCCATTATCATTAGAGATTCCAGAGAGATGACCGGATGTATTTTAGCTAGTATTTTTACCGAGATGGATTCTGGAGTAGGAGTCACTTTGGGAAAATTCACAGACGCTGAAGCACTTTCTCATTATGAATTTATTAATGGATTAGGGCTTGCCCCGTCCCGTTTGCAAATGCAGAGTTATTTTGTTACTGACGAAGCTGTAGAGAAATTTCGTGGGCAGTCCAGTTCTGGATCCACCAGCATAAAAGGTTAGCTTATGGCAAAGAAAAGATTTCCAGATCTTATGCATCCGATAGGGGGGGCTGGGTTCATACAATTTTGGAAGCTCTATTTTGATAATTGGCCCTATAGTTTATTATCTTTTCCTTCTAGGATCTTTTCAATCATTGCTGTGATATTGCGAGTGCCATTTGTTTTTCTTGAAAAAATAAAACATAAGAATGCGGTAAACTTACAAGAGATTAAAGACGGGCCAATATTCATAATTGGTCATTGGCGGAGTGGGACGACACACTTGCACAATTTATTGAGTCAGGATGACCAATTTGCTTTCGTTTCTTTTTCAAGATCCATTATGCCTTTGGATTGTCTTGGTAAGTTGCGTCCTGCTCGTGCAATGATGAAAATTATGATGCCGAAGGATCGTGGTATGGACAAAGTTGCGATAGGTCCGGACACGCCTCAGGAAGAGGAATTTGCATTGGCTGCATTAGGGTCTGTTTCTTTCTTAAAATGCCTTTATTTCCCCAGAAATATTGAAGAGCATTTTAACTCTTCCGTTTTAATGGAATGCATGAGTGATGAAGAAAGGGAATCACTCGAATCGGCATATCTTTATTTAACAAAAAAAATGACTTATGCTAATGATGGAAAGACTATGCTCTATAAGAATCCTGCCTGCACGGGCAGAATGACTTTGCTTAAAGAAATATTTCCGAATGCTAAGTTCGTTCATATCATTCGCAATCCCTTTGAAGTGTTTCCTTCAATGATGAAATTATGGGATCGTATGACGCCATCATTTTCATGGCATCGAAGTGCATCTATTAATTATGAGGAAATTACTTTTGCTTTCTATGAGAGGGTCATGAGAGCCCATTTGAAGGATCGTCAGAAAATTCCCGATCAAGATTACCATGAAGTTCGATTCGAGGATCTTGATTCTGATCCGATGAAAGTCGTTAATGATATTTATCGGAGCCTCGGGATTGAAGTAAATAAAGAATCAATGGTTAAGATTGCGCGATATATTGAGGATCAGAAAAAATATCAAAAGAATAAGCATCAATTATCAGATAGCATTAAGAAGAAATTAATGGAACGGTGGCGCTTTGCTTTGGATCATTGGAATTATTAATGTCTTAAATCTAAAGTCACATTGTTTGTCTTAAAATTCTATTTTAAACATGAGAATTTTTACCGAAATAGAGTAATATTATATTAAGATAATTATTATCTGAAAAAGCGAACAAACATAATCCAAGAATAATCATTAGCCTTTAACATTATTGAGATGAATCTTTCTAAAGAACTATCGCAGGCATCAGATCGTCGGTCTTTTATGGTTGGTGCGGCTAAAACTTTTCTAGGTGTTAATGTTTTGTCCAACATTTCGGTTGGAGCGGGGGGCAAGGATCGAAAAATTCCATTCCGCAAAAATCCTGCAAAAAAAGTTATTTATTTATACATGTCAGGAGGAATGTCGCATCTTGATACTTTTGACCCGAAGCCAGAGGCGCCATCAGAGATCAAGGGTGACCTTTCTTCAATTAAAACAAGTGCTGATGGTATAAGAGTCAGTGAGTATTTGCCGAAAATTGCAAAGCACATGGATAAGGTTGCAGTTGTGAATTCATTGCATTCAAAGACAGGAGCTCATGAGCAGGCCCGGTATCTCATGAAAACGAATTACTCTAAACGAGGAACAATTCAACACCCACATATGGGTGCATGGTTATTAAAATACGAGGATCGAATAAATCAGCAGTTACCGGGATTTGTATCGATTGCAAGTGGTAGTAAAGCGCCAGGTGCTGGTTTTTTTGGAGTTAACTGTGAGCCGTTAATCATTGGAAAACCAGAGAATGGGCTTCAGAACAGCAGTCATTTCCCTGGAATATCTGAGATCGATTTTATGCGGAGAAGGAAACTTTCTGAGCGAATTGATCAAAAATTTCATGCCAAGTATAAGGATAAGAATGCCAATGCATATACTGCCATATATGAGGAAGCTGTTAAGCTTATGAGAAGCTCTGATCTTAAGGTCTTTGATATATCTCAGGAAAACCAACTGCTAAGAGAACGTTATGGTGAGCATGCCTTTGGACAAGGATGTCTTTTGGCTCGCCGCTTGAGCGAATCTGGGGTGCGGTCCGTTGAAGTTCAGCTTGGAGGTTGGGATACTCACCAAGATAATTTTCAGAGAGTTCAATCAAATACTGCCATACTCGATCAGGCACTTAGTGCTTTGTTGGATGACCTGCATGCGAGTGGCATGCTTGAGGAAACACTCGTTGTTCTTACTACTGAGTTTGGAAGAACTCCAAAGATCAATCAGAACGCTGGTCGTGACCATTACCCTAAAGCATTTTCTGCGCTTCTTGCCGGAGGAGGTGTTAAGGGTGGTTACATACATGGAAAAACCGACAGCAAAGGTACCGAACCTGTGGACCAACCCGTCACAATAGCTGATTTTAATGCAACGATTGCTTATGGATGTGGATTACCTCTGGACCAGCGGTTATTTTCGAAAAATGCTCGTCCATTCACTGTGGCTAACCATGGCAAGCCTGTCATGCAGCTGTTCTCATAATATTTAATTGGAATTCCACTACTTTGAAAAACCTTTGCTACATACTCTTAATTAATCTCTTCTCATTTCCACTTCTTAAGGGAAACGAAGATTTATCTGCCTATGCTAAGAGGATAGATTCACTTCTTTCCGCCTATCATAAAAATAATAAAGTCGCTTTGAATCCGAGGGTTGATGACTCGGTCTTTGTCAGGAGAGTCTATTTAAATATAGTCGGCCGGATTCCGACTGCTTCCGAGACTACTGGGTTTATTAATTCAAAGGAAACGGATAAGAGATCGAAACTTATTGATAAACTAATCAGTTCAGAAGGGTACATCAGTCATCAGTACAATTGGTGGGCAGACATACTGAGAGTTAATACAAGGATGCAAGGTCAGAGCCCGGCGAATGGGATTGCTTACGCTAATTGGATTAAACAGTCTATCCGAGAAAATAAGAGTTACAGTGGCTTTGTGAGAGATTTAATTACGGCTGAGGGAATGATCGATGAGAACGGAGCCGTTGGTTTCTATCTTCGTGACCGTGGGATGGAGCTCGATCATCTTGCTACAACTGCTCAGGTTTTTCTTGGAACGCAACTCGTGTGTGCTCAATGTCATGATCATCCATTCGATGATTGGAGCCAGATGGACTATTACCAGCTGGCGGCTTTTAGCACACCGGTAAAATCAGTTAGACGGACAGAGTCAATGGACAAGGCTATTCAAATTGCACAGAATGAACTTAAAGCGCCTCGTGGTAATAAACGTAAGATTAATTCTATGAGGAAAAATCAGACGCGTGAACTTCAGCGGGCTTTCCAGAATCTAACGGACAACTTTCGTAACTCGCTTGTCAGAGAGACTAAGACTCCACTCAAGCTTCCTGATGACTATCAATATGATGATGCAAAGCCCAATCAAATTATTCTTCCGGCCACTCCTTTCGGAGAGAGTGCTAAGTTAAAGGAAGGGCAAAGTAGAATCGAGGCCTATGCCGATTGGATGATCTCTCCAAAGAATCCCAGATTCACTAAGACTATTGTTAACAGGATGTGGAAAAAAGTGTTTGGAGTCGGCCTCTATGAACCTGTTGATAAAATAGATAATTCCACGAAACCCGCTGATGCTCAATTAATGGCATATCTCGAGAAATTAATGGTGAATTTGGAATATGACATGAGGAAATTTAATGCCGTTCTCTACAAGACTGATGCATTTAGCAGGGAATCGCAATCGTTTGAACTGAACTCAGGTCAGAGTTTTTACTTCCAAGGTCCTAGGCTTCAAAGAATGAGTGCTGAGCAAATATGGGATTCTGTCGTATCGATGATTCGACCGGATGTTGATAAATTTTCTGATCAGAACTCTTATAACCCACGGCTCAAAGCGTGGCAGAAATTAAATGAACAGACTCCAGAGGCTCTTATCAAAAAGACCAAAGAGGTCGCTTCTTTTAACAAGGAGACACAGAAAAAGATGGATCAGTTCCGTCAACAAGTTAAGGAGGTTATCTCCGGTAAGAAAAAGAGCGAGGCGTTGCCTCTGGCTAGAAGGATTTTAAGCTTTAATGAAAAAGCCACTTCCGAATATGCTAGGCTGACTTTCTGGGACCCGTCTGATTTTAAGGGATACTTTAGAACTCCTTTCAGAAATACTCCGAGAGCACTTGTTGCGGAATTAAAGGGAGCATTTCCCAGTAAAAAATATCCAAACATTTACAAGCAAGCAGCGAATTCAAAGATGAAGTCTCAGATTGGCAAGGCGCAAAAAAATGGAAAAAAGCCACGCGTTGACAAGAAGGACAAAATGTTTCGCGGTTATGTTAGAGCCTCTGAAATTTCAAGTCCGGCACCTGACGGTCATTTCTTGCGCGACTTTGGACAGTCCGATAGGTCATTAATTGAAAATGCTAATTTCAAGGCATCTACAACTCAAGCACTGTCATTGATGAATGGAAATTTCTTAAAGTTTTTGATGAATCCCAATTCGGTGATTTCTCAGAAAATGAATTCTGCAGAAGATTCTGATGAGCTTATTGATATTATTTATCTGACCACATTCTCTAGATATCCCAGCTTATATGAAAAGAGCCTGCTCAGAGATGAAGCCTCCCTCTCAGGCGCTATGGCAAGGCAAAGTATATTATGGTCCACATTGAACACGCAGCAGTTTCTTTTTATTCAATAAGAAGAAGCTGATTAAAGGGTGGCCTTTAAACGTTCGCAAACGGTATCAACATTGGATTTAGAGTTGAATGCTGAAATTCTAAAGAATCCTTCACCAGCTTCCCCGAAACCTGCCCCAGGCGTTATAACGACTTTGGCTTCGTTGAGCATTTTGTCGAACATTCCCCAGCTGTCTATTGATTCAGGACAAGCGACCCATACATAAGGGGCATTTTCCCCACCATATACAGAAAGACCAATTTCAGAACAGGCTGACCTAAGCTTTTTGGCATTCTCCATGTAATGAGTTATTAGGCTCTTTACTTCGTTCTTTCCTGCATCAGAGTACAAAGCTTCTGCTGCCTTTTGAACGGGATAGCTGACACTATTAAATTTAGTGGACTGCCTTCTGGACCATAAAGGATGAAGTGAGCGTCTTTCACCATTTTCATCTTCGGCCATTAGCTCTTTTGGAACGACGGTAAAAGCGCATCGAACACCGGTAAAGCCTCCGTTTTTGGAAAAGGATCTAAATTCAATTGCACATTCTCGTGCACCATCAATTTCGTAGATTGATCGCGGCACTGATTGGTCCTGAATAAATGCTTGATAGGCGGCATCATAGAGTATTATTGCGCCTTGTTCTCTTGCATAGCTGACCCATTTTTCGAGTTGCTCTCTTGTAGCAGTGGCTCCTGTAGGGTTATTAGGATAACAAAGATAAATTAGATCAACTCGTTCTTGAGGAATTTCTGGAACGAAGCCGTTTTCTGCATGGCAAGGCATGTAATGAATCCCTTCATAAGCGCCGCTTTCATTAGCTTCTCCGGTGTTTCCAGCCATCACGTTCGTGTCTACGTAAACGGGATAAACGGGGTCAGTTATTGCGATCTTATTTCCATTTCCAAATATATCTAAGATATTGCCAGTGTCGCATTTTGATCCATCAGAAACGAATATCTCGTCATCTTCTACCGAAATTCCGTTATCTCTATAATCTCCATCAGCTATGGCAGCGCGTAAAAAGTCATAACCTTGTTCAGGCCCATAACCCCTGAACGTTTCATGATGTCCTAGTTCGTCGACTGCCGCTTTCATGGCATCACGTGCAGCTAATGGTAAAGGTTCAGTAACGTCACCTATTCCACATCGTATGAGATTGTCAGCATTCTCTGGATTGCTATCAGAGAATAATTTGACTCTTCTGCCAATTTCAGGGAAAAGATAACCTGCCTTTAGTTTAAGATAGTTGTTGTTAAGTTTAGCCATGGATCGCAGATATTGATCTCATCATCAGAGTAGGTCAAGTAGAGTGCTGTAAAATTACAATGATTTTTGGTGTTTTACACAATTAATACCGATCGTAAAATATGATCTGGTAGATTAAAGTTAACTAGAATGGTTAGGTCTCTTAAATTTTGTATTTTTGGTTTACTAACCTTTGTTTTTTTTTCGCATGCTAGTAATTCTGAGGATGTTTCTGGATTTGAAGTTAAATTTCCAAAAGATGCTGCACATGCAAAAACAAGGAAAATAAAGATAATAGAAAAAACCGATTCAGTTATTTTTGAGATCCGTGATCAGTTTGGCATTGGGAAAGGATCACTAATTTTAAAAAATAGAAAATGGCCTGATAAAGTTATTCTGCGATTCTATTTATCAGGGTTAGAAGGATTGACTGCGGAAATCAAAGGAAAAACCTTTGCGAAAGAAGAATTGAAAATTAGGATGCTTGATTCTAAGGGAAATTCTTTGAAGGGACGTTATTTGCTAAAAGGATCAAAAAAAATACCAGGCTATTTTGAAGTTGATCTTCCGCTGAGTAAACTAATGGGAACGCGAAAAATTGAGTTGAGGTGGATAGATTTCTACCGAAGGTAAGTTCGATTTGAGTATCAATATTTGTGTTCTCTAAAGGCAATTTAAATTTAAGAAGAGCTATTTTTTTTGGGATAAACTTTACCGTAAGATGATCTGATTAGCTTGCCAATGTCTTCAGCGCAGATCAAGGAGCATGGTATTAAGTAAAGAGTTATGGCAGTGGCAAAAAGAACTCCATAACCAAGCGAGACTGCCATTGGGATTAGAAACTGAGCCTGAAGTGATTGATCCATTAGTAATGGTACAAGTCCAGCGAAGGTTGTCAGTGAAGTGAGTAATATGGGCCTGAATCTTCTGGGTCCTGCTTTCATGCAAGCTTCACGAAGGCTAAGCCCTTCGGCCTGCTTTCTATTTATGTAATCGACCATCACGAGAGAATCATTCACAACCACGCCTGCCAGAGCAAGCATGCCAAAAATAGATAGGAAAGATATATTAATACCCATAATCATATGCCCAAGTAATGCACCTATGACGCCAAAGGGTATTGCTAGTAACACATATATTGGCTGCATTACCGACTTGAAGGGAATCGCTAGCAATGTGAACAAGGCAAAGAATAAGGCGATAGCCCCTATTTTAGTCCTTTTTTTAGACTCTTCGTGTTCGGCAACGTGTCCCGTGAATTGAAAGGAAAGACCTTCTTCCTGATTTACTTTTTCTTGTATTTGGGGAGTCAATTCTCGTGCGATGCCAATTATATCAACTTCTTCATCAGCTGGAGCTGCTCCTATACGAATCACTTCGGCCCGATCATTACGTTCGACGTGTGTTGGTGATTTTGTGGGTTTAAATTCAGCGACGGTTGACAGAGGGACTTCGGTACCACTGGGAGTACGAATTTTTATTTTCGAAAGAGTATGTAACGATTCGCGATCTTTTTGAGGGAGTCGGACCATGACCTTAATTTCATCAGTGCCTCGCATGATTCTTTGGGCTTCTTCACCATAAAAAGATTGTCGGACCTGTCGGGCCAATGATTGTTGAGTCAGTCCCAATTCAATTGCTCGAGACTTTAAAGTGAATTCGAGTTCGTCCTGGCCCCGATTAATTTGCGCCCAACTACCATTTATGCCTTCAAATTTCCCCAGTAAATCTTTTATTTCTTGGGCAATAGAATTCTTTTTTTCGGAATTGGGACCTCTCAGTTCCAATTCAAGAGGATCTGCTTCTTTGTCGTCATCACTGTGTCTTCTTCCTGTCAATTCTGCACGAATAGAAAAATTATCAGCTTCTTCAATTTCACCAATGATTTCTTTCCACCTGCTTGCAATTTTACTGTTGCGAGGTCCAGGCTCGGAGCGTTGGCTTGGAGGAATTACCTCAGCAATGACCTGTCCTCTGGAGTGATCATATCGTCCTCCTAACCGATACGATCCAGTCACTTTAGCCACATTTTTAATGAGGCTTTTACCAGTTCCTGGATCAATAAATTCTTCTTTTAGTTTTTCAGTCGCTGCACTGATTTGATTGATCAGCTCTTTTGTTTTATCAATTTTTAAGTTGTTTGGTAAGTTAAGAGAAGCCGTAACTTTGAGACTTTCTACTGATGGGAATGATGAAAAACCAAGGCGTCCACTTGTGCAGAAGCCTGCCATTATTAGAGCCATTGCTACGAAGGTTGTTATCACGCTGAATCTCCATTTTATTGCGAATTTAAGAGAAGGTTCATATATCTTTTCAACAAAAATCTCCAAACTGGAGGCGATTCTTTTTTGGAAACGTCCAATCGCACTTAAATTATTTCCACGAGGGGTAATATGTTTCAAATGGGCAGGAAGAATGAGCTTTGATTCGACTAAAGAGAATAACAGCACCGGAGCAACTATTGGAGGTATCTGTCCTGCAAAACTTCCCCAACGTCCCTCGAAAAAGAGTAGAGGTACAAAGGCTACGATTGTAGTAAGAATACCAAAAGTGACGGGCAAAGCGACTTCCTTTGTTCCAAGGACCGAAGCCTCTAAGGGATTCATGCCGGCCTGAAGTTTAGAGTATACGTTTTCGCCTGTCACGATTGCGTCATCGACCACTACGCCCAATACAATAATGAACCCGAATAAACTCATCACATTTGCTGTAATGCCCATTTGGGGCATTAGCATTACGCCTCCTGCAAAGCTTATTGGGATGCCGAGGACGACCCAAAATGCTAATTTAGGGCGAAGAAATAAACTAAGAACTAAAAACACCAAAAGACATCCTTGCAATAATGAGCTAGTCAGAGTCCCCAGTCGTCCTCGCATTGATAATGACTTATCGTCCCAAGTGTAGAGATAAATTCCTTCAGCGAATCTGTTCGTAGAGCCTTGGATGTATTCTTGTACTTTATTTGATATATCTATGGCGCTCTCATCCCCAGTCCGCATTACTTGAACAAACATTGCGGGCCTGCCATTAAATTCAGTAATTACATTATTCTCCTCAAAGCCATCTTTTATTTTTGCCACTTCACCAAGCAAAACATTGGCACCATTAGATGCTCGGATTGGAATTTTTTCAAAGTCTTCTTTGACGTATGCCTGGCCTCGAGTTCTAACTACAAGATTGCCACTTTCACTATTGATTGAGCCGGCAGGAAGATCGATTGAGGATCTTCGAATAGCATCGGCTAATTCCCTGAACCCGACATTGTAGGATTCAAGTTTTGACATATTTGCTTCAATTGCAATTTCGTAATCGCGGTCTCCTTGAGCCCTGGCCTGACTAATTCCTTCAATTTCAAGTAGATCATCGCGTACTCGATGAGTAATTCCCCGGAGATCTTGTTCTGGGAGATTTCCGGTAACAGCTATGCTTATTACAGGAAAATAATTAGAAGTGTTGGGTATGTATATCCTGGGAGGTTCGGTCTCTTGAGGAAAAGAAGAAATTCGTTCGATCCGTCCTCGAATATTTTCACGGAGTTCAATTAGGTCAGTTCCTTTTTCTGCCTGAAACCAAAATCTTGCTCGATTGCGCTCCCCATCTGAATTGATTTTTTTGATGCCGCTCAAACCCTCCAAGGCTTCTTCTACAGGAATAAGAACACCTTTTTCCACATCCTTTGCAGTAGCGCCCGGGTATGCAACTTCCATGGAAACGGTTTGCCAATCCGTCGATGGAATGACTTCAAGGGGAAGCCTAAAAGCAGTATAAATACCCCCGAGAAGGATTCCTATCATTAACAGATTGGCAGCGATGCCATTGTTAGTAAACCAACGGATCATACTGCTAAGGAGAGATTAATGTGGTTTTTCTATCCTCCGCATCATCTGCTTCTTTAGGAGTTTCCTCAAAAATGATTTCGACCTTAGATCCGTCTGGAATCCAGGGCATTGGAGTAGTCGAAAGTAGGGTGCCTCCTTTTATTGAATCATCCTGAATGATGATATGTGATTGATTCTCTCTTATGGGTTCAACTGATATTCCATGCATTTTTAGTGGAAAACGTGAAACCGTAGCAAGGAATTGGTTCATTAATAAGGGAAGATCGTCTTTATCAATAATATTAATTCTCCTAAGTTGTCTCACGGCTCTCCGAGGAATCTTAATGACCCCTTCAAGAATTTTTCCGGGTATCTTAGCATTGACGGGTTGGCCTATTCTCAATGGAGGCAGAGTAGAATTGCGTCCAAAAGGATCTAAGATTTTAGCAATTGCAAAAAGTTCCAGTGAGTTTTCGTCTAAGGTGCCTTCAGTTCTTATTATTTGAGCTGGCCAGATAGTTTGATTTTTTTCGTCTAACGCGTCATGCAGAGTAATCTCAACTGATGGATCATCGGGATTTTCAGGTAAATTTAAATGACGCATTTCTTTGGCGCTAATTGGAATTCTTACTTCGGCATAATCCACCGCAAATATGTTTCCTAGTGGTGTGCTACCAGAAATCGCCTGACTCACGCCGACTAGTCTTTTTCTTACTCTCCCATCGAAAGGAGCTTTTATTTTAGACCTGTCAAAGTTACGCTTCGCTTGTGCTAATTGAGTTGTCGCGGAATTGACCCTAGCTTCAGCCTCACGCAATTGTGGAAGTCTAAGAACTAACTCATTGGGTTCTTCGTCATAGCCGAGATCTTCCCAGTTGAGTCTAGCCTGTTCTGATCTTGCTTTTTCTTGTGCATGAGATGCTGATGCCTGCGCGAGCATCGCTTCGGCACTAGCGACTGAGGTAAGGAAGTCAGCCTCTTCCAATTCGACTAGGATTGTTCCTTTTTTGAAAAAGGCGCCATCTTCGAATTGAGGATGTATTTCTACAACCCTTCCTGGTACCTGAGAAGTTAAATTAACTTCATTGTGAGCATTAATGATTCCATTGGATTCGATAGATGACGTGTAATTTTCGACATGAAGCTCAATGACTTTGGTTTTCGGAACTTTGCGAATTCCAGGTGGTTTTTTTGGTTTGGCAGTTGGTTCTTTTATTTGGCTGTATATGAGATACCCAAGACCAAGTATGATGACGGGAATAACAATAAATCGTAATGATTGCATTACTATATCCTCCTTGGGAGGACTGCTGCGGTTTTTCTTGTCATCAACGGGTAACTTATCACGATCCGCAGAAGCTTTTGCTTCACTAGTAAAGTTGGGCCTGTTGTTGCTATTTGAGCTCAAATCGATTGTTTTTAGTTAAGCTGTTTGTTCATTTATAAATTCCTCTTCACTTGAAAATTTTAAGAATTATTTATTCCAGAATAATCTGTTTATTTTTACTGATTCAATAGATGATCAGCAATTCTTTTTGGGTCAAATTGCCCTTTTTGATTTTCGTGAATAAGTACTCGGTATTGCATTTTTAGCTTCTCGCCTTTTTTAATTAATGTTTTTACGTATGGTTCGCGTCGTTCTTGAGGTTGCTTAGGGAAAGGGTTGGCAACAAGAACTCCATAGTCTCTGCTGTGAGCCCAGCTTTCCATTTTATTCTTATTGCTTGGTATTAAAAGAAGGCCAATTCTTTTTTCATCGTGGATTCCTGAATAATCAATCCATTTAAATGGCTTGCCCCATGTCCCTTTGCCATTCAGATCACCCGTATTATTTAATATTCTTCCTTTACCAAATTCGACAGTTAAAGATTTAGCCATTCTTAAAGCAAGTCCGCTTTCTTCCTGATCACCAAAAGCGAATTCTCTTTCATCGTTAAAATAGGTAGCTGAAATTTCCAAGAGGACACCCTTTGGATGAAGGCTAAAGTTATAAGTGCTGTCTTCAATGCAGACCGTTTCTGTTGAGTCTTCATTCAAGTAGCGATTCCTAACTGAAAATAATGCATTCTTTTTATTTGAGGTTGGTTCTTGCAAAAAATTTTCAAATTTCACTTTGGATTTTAGTCTCCAATAGTCATTTCCATCAATCCATCCATAGCTTAACCATATACCAGGATGCATGTTAGAGTGGTCCTCATTTTTTGGAGCTGGGAAGGGGCGGGTGATTGGAATTCCAGAAGGAGATTTTATATTTATTAACCCTCTTCTAGTTAAGATAGGATCATCTATTAAGTAAGTCGCTATTGGTTGTTTTCCTAAATTGATGGTGAGTTTATCAGCGTTGTTTCTTTCAAAGTTAAAACTTCTAGATTCCTCAGGCTTCTTAATGTTAGCTTTCGTTTGATCCGATAGATAAGCAATGATATGAGCCACTTCTTTGGGGTTAAGCAATTCAGCAAAGCTTGCTGGCATTGCGGAGATTGGTAATCCTTTTCGTTCAATTATTTCATTTCTTTGGATGCTGACTACTGCGCCTCCAGTCATGGCAAGTTTAATTTCGCGTCCAGTTTCCTCAAGAACGATACCAGTATGTATAATTCCACTTTTTAGTTTAAACATTTGAGCAGCGAATCCTTCGGTAATGCTCTGGCTTGGATTGAGTATTGCTTCGGCGAGTATTTTTGGATCGGCCCTATTGCCAATATTGCTTAAATCTGGAGCATGGTTTTTACCTTTGCCGGATACTTGATGACATGAAGAACAATTCGCTCCATAAATACTCATGAATAGGTCTTCGCCTTTCACTGCATCAGCAAACGACAATGATTCGATCACTGATTTCACAGTAGTTATTTCATTCTTGTTGCTTAAGAGCTTTGGTTTAGCGGCAATCAAATAGTTTCCTTTCCGCGAATTAACCCCTTGTCTATTAGGACCAAGCTTTACGATGCCTGCAGGAAAATCTTTTTGAAAGACCTTCATTTCTTTTGGATCATCAGTCTTAATTATTAGGTTCGTTTCTTTCCAGTCACTGTTAGCCCATTCCGGTAATTGTTCAGCTCTTGAATCATCTATTAAAAATAATGTGCTAGGATACTTTAGGTTAAAAGTCAGTTGAAAGCCCTTTGAGTATTCTGCATCGGCACAAGCCGTTTTTATGAAGATATCATTTTTCAACTGTGCTGGAATTTTTCTAAGTAAATAATTTCTATCAGTATAAATTTTCTTTCCGATTTCCAGTGTATCTACAGCATAATTATTTTCCGTTGAAGGCTTTAGATTTGAGAAAGGATTGATAGTAGTAGAGTGAAATTTAGTAGGAGTTAATCCTTCAGCTGTTAATGGCCTCCCTCGACTTTCAAATACTGCTTTTCCTTTTGATCGACGCACCGCAATCTTCACGATTCTAGGGTCTTGCCCCTCGGTGAATACAAGATTCGAGCAAAGTCTTTCAATTAATTTACTAGGAAGGGTATCCTTTTCCAGGAGTGCAAGTAGAGCCGATAGTTTTAGCCCTGGCGATTTTTCGTTGATTTGATGTTTTAGTTCCTCAACGGTACATAAATCCATTAGGGCTCCCCATACTGAATAGAATACAATTCTATCCTTTTCCTTTTCGGCTAAACTTTTTAAGTGAGCAGTGAATTTTTTCTCTTTGAGTTGGCGTATTGCAATTACTGCTTCATTTCTTACCCTCGCATTTGAGTCGTTCAAGTATTTGTTAAAATTAGGGTGGATGATTTTGTTGTGAGTTTGGATTCTAATGGATTGGATTTTTTGATTCAAAGTTTCTTCTGGCAAATTAGGATTTTTTTTGATTCTGCCAATTGCCCAAGTTGCCCATGTCTCTAAGGATTTGTTTTGTGTATTTTCTTTTAGTGTCTTTTCAAGAATACCTAAAGATTGATCTCCTCTCCTGATAAGTTCATCTTGTGCGTTTGTCCTCCATGCAGGTAAATGGCTGCCGAGGTCTTTGAGTAATTCCTTGAATGACCAATCTTGAATATTTTCGGATCTTTTTTTGAGCTGTTCTTTGACCGGCTTGAATATTTTTGGCCAAAGTCTATAGATGCGCCCTTCATTGGCAAGTGACCCATTTTCATAATGAGCTCCATATTGCCTGCCCCAACTGGATATCCATATCGATCTATCTGGGCCAAGCTCAATATCAACGGGATCAAAGCTTCTTCCTTTACTAAGTGGCATAGACCTTCCAGTGCCAGCGCTCGCTAAAGAAACTAGATTTTGAGATTCGGAAAACCTCCAAGCCCCTTTCCACTCAGGTTTGAAGATGTATACTTCCCGATTTAGCCAGTCATTAATAAAAAAAACGTTACGGTATTTTTTTGGATAATCAGCTATGTTGCAAAAGATAATACCTGTACCAGATCCCTCAAAGAGAGGGCCACTTGAAGGTGCCGTAGGTAGATGGTAATCACCCTTCCAATCGTAGCTCCAACTATGTCCCCATCCAAAATGGGCACCAAAAAAAGGAGCAAAAATTTTATCTCCCATGGTCTGATCATTATCAGTACCTAACCAGTTGAATTCATCGTCAAAACATATGTCCCATGGATTTCGAAATCCTCTTGAGATGATTTCAAGGTTCTTTCCATCATCATCACATCTAAGAATTCCACCTGTGATCCCCCAATCATCCGCAGGATGGTGATAGGATTTGTTATAATTTTTTCTGTTTGATAATACAGGCGCAGGAAAAGAGGGGGTGTTCTTGGGTGTTGATATACCCCACAATTCTCGAAAAGGTTGAGGTGCTATTTTTTCGGGTAAAATGGTTAGCCCTTTAGAATTACCTTTTGACATGTAAAGCTTACCATCTGGACCAAAATTTAGACCATGCAGTCCATGTTCTAAATTTCCGAGGTCTGTATAGACTTTCACATATTCATCTCCTATATCGTCATTGTTAGTATCTCTAACCAAAGTGAGATCAGGAGCATTTGCTACCCATAAGTCATTACCTTTCCATGCTAATCCTTGGATAGAATTGAAACCAGATGCGAATTCTATTCTTGAATCCGCTGAACCGTCTCCATTCTTATCAAGAATGATCCACACCGAATCTCCCTCTGTTTCCGGCTTGGGTTTTCTGTATTGAGGCCCCATTCCTACACACAACCTTCCTAGTTTATCAAAAGTTATTGCGCAAGGGTTTCGAACTAGGGGTTCTTGGGCGAACAATGCGACGTTAAAATCATCTGAGACTTTAGGAAAAGTCTCATCCGCATCCGATTTAATGATAATAAGGGAAATGAAAAAGATTATAGCAATTCTTTTAATCATTTAATTGATGTTTTAGCGGTTCAACGAATTCATAATATTTTTTAGGGGAGCTCTTTAATTTTTATATTCCTATACCAGCAGGCATCAGTGTGATCAGTAAGTAGAATATGACCCTTTATCTTTTCTCCGAATTTCCAGACCTTTTTAAATTTTGTTTTTGGCACTCTGCTCATTACTTCATCACTACCACAAACGTAAGATAATATTTTTATTCCATTTAGCCAGTGCTCAACATTGTTTCCTTTGACTATGATTCGTGAATGATTCCATGAACCCATTGGTAAATTTGGTTTTCCATCGACTGGTTTTACGATGAGATAGAATGACCCGTTCGATGAATAGGGGTCTTCAACTTTCTTGTCATCAATCATTTGATATTCATGACCAATTGCCGATTTTCTTTCCTCCGTTATAAAATATTTAACACCGTTATTGCCTCTATCCTCTAGCTTCCATTCCCATGAAAAAATATAATTGTCATAGATTTTATTTGTCATGATGTTGCCAGCTTTAATGCCTAAAGGTTTGTGTAAATGACCGTTAGAGACAGTCCAACCTTTGATTTTTCTGGAAGTAGAGTCGTAATATCGCCAGCCCTTAATGTCTTTCCCATCGAATAATAATTTCCACCCCTCATCGAGCTCCTTTTGTGTGAGTTTATTATGGACTTTTATCGTTGGATTTTCGTTGGATTGGCCGAAGCTTCTAAACTCCATGGTCCAGACAATTACAATAATTGTTAGGAGAATTTTACTAGGATATTTCATATTTTAATATGCGAATAAAAAATGCCCCACTTGGTAAGGTGAGGCATTTTTAAATTAAGATTTAATTGATAAGTATTAAGTTCATTAGGACGCTGCCTCAAAGCGTGCCGCTGCAGCTTCCCAATTAACAACATTCCACCACGCGTTAATGTAGTCAGGTCTCAGGTTTTGATAGTTTAAGTAATAGGCATGTTCCCAAACGTCACAGCCTATGATAGGTTCATTGCCATCCATTATTGGACTGTCTTGGTTGGGCGTTGAGGACACTTCTAGTGATCCATTGGAAACACTTAACCAAGCCCATCCACTTCCAAATCTAGTCATTCCAGCCTTAGTGAATGCGTCTTTAAAACTTTCAAAGGTCCCAAATGTTGAATTAATAGCATCTCCAAGAGGGCCGCTGGGTTCGCCTCCTTTGTCAGGTCCCATGATGCTCCAGAATAGAGAGTGGTTTGCATGACCTCCTCCGTTATTTCTAACTGCACCTCGTATGTTCTCTGGCACTGCATCCAAATCTGATATGAGTTCGAGGATAGACTTTGCCTCTAAATCTTCATTGCCGGCGATGGCATTGTTGAGATTAGTAACATATGCATTGTGATGTTTTCCATGATGTATTTCCATTGTCTTGGAGTCAATGAATGGTTCCAAAGCATCATGTGAATAAGGTAGTTCAGGTAATTCGTGTGCCATAATTTTTATAGTTTAGTGATTTTTGTATTTAAGAATATATTTAACATGGAAAATGTCGAGCAGTCAGTTCTGCTGAATCTTTTCTAAGAATTTTAATGCTTTATTGTAGCTTCGATTGTCCAAAAAATGTTCCAATTGAGGTGAAATTTTCCCTTGTAGTTCATGATGATGCTCTTCGATTGATTCCGAGATTTCTTTTAGTGCATTCAAATGAGAATCGGGGTCATTGTCTCGAAATTCGTGATCTGCTATGATTTCGATTCTCTTTCTTAAGAGATGTTTAAGTTTATCAAATTGATCTGGCATTTATTGAGACATAAGGATATTCAAATGAATTATTAAAGGAAAGTAAAACGAATGGGTATTGATATTTTTATTACCTCGTAACAGCATCACTGCTAATGGAAGTTCACGAGCATTTCACTCGCATTGATTGGATAGTAGTATTTGGCTATTTGGCTTTAACGACTTGGGTGGGGCATTTGATGAAAGGGAAGCAGGGAACTATACAGGATTTCTTTCTCGGAGGCCGCTCCATGCCGTGGCAAGCAGTTAGCGGATCTATCATTGCAACAGAAATCAGTGGAGTCACATTCATAGGGGTTCCTGGGATGGTATTTGCGCTTACTGGTAATTTTACTTACCTGCAATGGGCTTTGGGCTCTGTTATAGCTCGCGTTTTAGTGGGATACTTTTTTGTGAAGGTTTATTATGAGCAAGAAATTTATAGTCCATATGATTATATGGGGAACCGGTTAGGGGTATCAGTTAAGCGTTTAGCTACAATAATTTTCTCTATTGGCAGTATCCTTGGGCAGAGTGTCAGGGTCCTAGTCGCCGCATTGGCTTTGAAGGTTGTTACTGGCTGGGAATTTTATCAATGCATATGGGTAATTGGCGCATTTGCAATCGTTTGGACATTGATGGGGGGCATGCGCACTGTGATATGGACGGATGTTATGCAGTTTGCATTATTTACTATTGGAGGGATCATGGCCCTATTTTGGATTGTTTCTCAGATCGATGGTGGGTGGGCTACGTTTAAGGAAATCGGAGGAAACGTTCAAGAAGCGGGTGATTATGGTAAGTTCACTTTATTAAACCTCACTACTGATCCTGATGTTGGTTTTACTCTGTGGGTTGCAATAATAGCGGTTCCATTTTTGAATTTAAATTCTTTTGGTGTCGATCAATTGAATGCTCAACGGATGTTCTGCTGCAAATCTGCAAGAGAAGCTCGCAAAGCAATTATTTGGAGCTCAATTGGCCAATTTTTGACGTTGCTGATGCTTCTTGTTGGGACAGCGTTATTTGTTCATTATAGTGTCAATGAGCCCTCCTTGGCAGAGCAGGCTTTGTTTGACCAGAGTAAAGATTACGTTTTTCCAACTTGGATTACAACTACTCTACCTGTGGGACTCAGGGGACTCATTATAGCTGCCATTTTTGCAGCTGCTATTTCGAGCCTTGATTCTATTCTTGCTGCTCTTTCGCAGACAACATTGGCACTCTTTATTGATCCTTCATTGGCTGTGAAGAATGGCAAGGACCCAGCTTATTTATTACGTATTTCTCGTTATTTAGTTGTTATGTGGGGTATTATTTTATCTTTATGTGCCATTGGACTTGATGAGTTAAGAGGCAACATAAATATGGTGGATCTTGCCTTTGGTATGATCGCTTATACGACTGGCCCATTATTAGGATTGTTCTTAGCTGCTTTATTCGCCGATAGGCGAAGGTCTTCGGCCCGCGGCTTATTCATAGGCTGCATTATTTCGATATTCATGGTTTTGCTTGTTCGGACAGATATTTACAACATTGTGATTAATTTAAACTGGATATCTGTGGACAACTTGTTCGCCAACAGGTGGTTGCCGATTGAGGTGACGGCTTCGGGAATATCCTCCGTTATCCATTATGCATGGATGTGGCCAGTGACTTGCTTAATAACACTTGGGGCCGGGTTTTTATTTCCAGTACAAAAATGAAATAGTATAGATCTGGCCTAAGAAATAGAGGGATTAAGAATTATAAAATTCTTTATTTTGAGGGGGAATTATCACTGGCGTCCATCATAACAATTAGTATGGATTTTTGAGAAATTGTAAAATTATGAAAATTAATTCATATCCTCAATATATTTATAAAATATTTCAAGGTATGGTTGCTGCCATTTTTTTTCTCAAAGCGTCACTAAGATTTTGACATTTAGGTCGAACGAACCAAATAATCTCACCCCACTTATTATTCAAAATATCATATTTAAAAAAGCGTGTATTTAACCAGCGCGTGGATATTAAGTAGACCAATTTAATTGATTAAGATTTAAGAGCTCAGCACAACTCATGAAGATTCAAAACCGACAAAAATATTTTTTCTATAGAACGTATTTAGTAGAACTACTTTCAAGGTTCAATATTTGCTGATTTTTTGAAAATGGCAGACAAACTTAACGTTATCTGGAAAGAGATTTGTTCCAAGGTAAGAGCACAGGTCAGTGCAGATACTTTTCGTCGTTGGTTTTCTTCGACCAAATTAATAGAGGCCGACGAAAATAACTTAACAGTCTTTGTTCCTAATCATATTTACGGGTTATGGATTGATTCCAATTACATGGCTATTCTTAACCATGCAGTGACTGAGGTTCTTGGTCAGCCTAGAAAAATTCAATGGGAAATAGGATCAGGTGAAGTGGAGGCTATCCATAGTGAAGTTGTTTCAGATGATAATAATTCAGCCTCAGAAAAACAATTAAAGATTCTCCCTGCAGCACGTAATCAAATCAGATCTCGTAAGAAGCCAGTAGCAATTAATGCTTCCGATGATCAGATAGAAAAGCTTACCAGAAAAATTGGCCTGAATAGGAATCACCGATTTGATACTTTTGTAGTGGGTTCGAATAATGAATATGCGTGTGCTGCAGCTCATGCGGTCTCAAAGGGAAATTCGGAAGGGTATAATCCTTTATTTATTTGGGGCGGTCCAGGTTTAGGTAAAACACATTTACTCCATGCTATTGGCTATGAACATGTGAAGAGGAATCCAAAATGTAAAATTGTTTATATGACTTGTGAGCAGTTCACTAATGAGTTCATTGAGGCAATTCAGAATAATTCATTATCCAAATTTCGTAATCGCTACAGAAAAGCTGAACTCCTTCTAGTGGATGACATTCATTTCCTTGCAGGCAAGGAAAAGTCCCAAGAAGAATTCTTTCATACATTCAATATGATTTGTGATGGGCGTCGTCATATTGTTCTGACTAGCGATCGGCCTGCTGCAGAAATATCAGATCTGGAGGAGCGTATAGTTTCTCGATGTGAATGGGGGCTTACGGCAGGGTTGGAATTGCCAGATGTCGAGACGCGTTTAGCTATCCTGCGTAAGAAAATGGCCATGTGGCAAGTGTCATTAGAAGACCGTATCGTGGAATTTTTGGCTGACCGTATAAGAAAAAGCGTTCGTCGCCTTGAAGGAGCAATGATGCGATTAGCAAGTTATTCTTCTTTAAGTGGAAAGTCGTTAACTGACGAGGTCATTGAAGGTTTATTAAAAGATATTTTGCGTGAGGAGGGTAGGCGTCGAGTAACAATACCTTCTATTCAGAAAGAAGTGGCTTTGCATTTTGATGTGCGGATAGCAGATATGACAGCAAGAGGTCGACGATCAGATGTTGCTTTTGCTAGGCAGGTAGCCATGTATTTATCTAGGACGATGACAGATCATTCTCTCGTTGAGATTGGTAGGGCATTTGGACGAGACCACGGCACGGTCATTCATGCGGTCAAAAAAGTCGAAACAAGGATGGAAAAGTCTCAGGATATCCGCCAGAAAGTAAGTATTTTAGGTAGCCGATTATCTAGCGTTTAATGGTAAACTTGGTTTCTATGAGCTTAGTTTGATAGTGCCTTTTTCTTTCAAAGGGTAGTTTGTATTAGACACTCTTTATTTATTCGCTAAATAAGGTATTAAAGTCTTTAATCTAATTGAGTTGAAAACATTGATGAGATTTTCAACGTTTTACTGATTTAAGAAACAAATAAAATGAAGTTTACAATTTCTAAGGAGGATTTTCTTGAAGGTCTCCAACAGGTTCAACATGTTGTTAGTAATCGAACAACACTTCCTATTTTGTCTAATGTTTTACTCGAAGCTGAGGATGGTTCGTTGCGTTTAACTACAACTGATCTTGATGTCGGTGTCACCGGTTCAGTCAAAGCTAAAGTCGGTAAATCTGGTTCGACAACGTTGCCGGCTAGAAGATTGGCTGGTATTGTGCGTGAATTGCCTGCTGATGAGATTAGCATTGAAGTCACTTCTAAAGATGTGGCTTCTATTAAGAGCGGGCCCAGCTTCTTCAAAATTCTTGGTCTTGCGAAAGATGAGTTCCCGCCGCTTGCTACATTTGAAGATGCGAATGAATATAAAATTGAACAAAAGGTATTTAAGGAGGCTTTGAAGATGACTTCTTATGCAATATCAAATGACGAGACTCGTTATGTTCTAAATGGTATATTATGTTCATTTAAAGAGGGTCTACTCACTTTAGTTGCTACTGATGGGCGACGTTTAGCGATGGTTCAAAATGATGTTGAATTCCCTAAGAGTTTAGAGACAGAAGTTATTGTGCCTACAAAAGCCGTGAATGAATTGCAGCGGTTACTTGCAGATGACGGAGAAGTTAAGATTTCGATTAGTGATTCTCAAATTGCTTTTGAGCTAAACGACAATTTATTGGTCAGTAAGTTAATTGAGGGTAATTACCCAAATTATAACCAGGTGATTCCAGAAGAAACGAAGGAGAGAATTTCGCTCGAAAGAGAGAGTTTTTTAAGCACTGTGAATAGGGTTTCTTTACTTGCCAATGAGAAGTCTAATTCAGTTAAGTGTGTATTTGGTAAAGATCAGATAGATGTAACCGCTAATTCTCAAGATGTTGGAGAAGCTAATGAATCAATAGCAGTATCTTATAAGGGGCCTGAATTTTCTATTGCATTTAATCCTGAATTTTTAATGGCTCCATTGAGGAATATAGACACTGATGAAATTTTCTTGGAGCTGATCGATGAAATGAGTCCCGGAGTGATTAAAACTACGGGATCATTTTTATACGTATTGATGCCAATGCGTGTTAGCCAGTAAATCAAATTCAGTTGCTATTTACTGGTCTTCCTATATTTCGGAATTCAAGGATAAAAAATTCCTAATCAATCGGAGTCCTGCTCCTTGGCTCTTTTCTGGATGGAATTGAGTGGCGAAGAGATTGCCTCTTCTCACACTGGAAGTAAATTCGTAGCCGTAAGGAGTAGTTGATGCGATTATTTTATTTTCATCTGGTTTTGGATAAAAAGAGTGAACGAAGTAAAAGTGTGAAGCCTCGTCTAGTCCTTCCCAGATTGGATCAGACTTTTGTTTTATGATGATCTTATTCCATCCCATATGAGGAATTTTCAGTGATTCCTTTTGATCGAATCTCACAACTTTGCCAGGTAATATGCCTAGCCCCATGGCTTCGGGACTTTCATCGCTAGTTTCGAACAACATCTGGAAGCCTATACAGATTCCAAGAAAGGGCCGATCTTCAATGATCCACTTTTTTAGGGGGGTGGATAATTTTTGTTCTTCAAGGTGCTGGGCAGAATCTCCAAAAGATCCTACGCCTGGGAAAATAATCGAAGTGACTTCGCATAAATCCTCGGGCGATTTTACTAATTTAGCTTTAGCCTTCATGGAACTTAAGCTATTACATACGCTTTTGAGGTTTCCGGCCCCGTAGTCTATGACTCCAATCATTTTTATAATGGTTTGAATTAACCGTTATCGATTAATTATTTAGGAATCAAAGAGTTTCCTTAGTGCTAGGTATTCCTTGTACTCTAGAATCGTGTCGGCTAGCTAAGTCACATGCTTTTGCTAGCCCTTTAAATATTGATTCTGCCATATGATGTGCATCACGACCTGTCAATACTTCTGCATGTATATTGGCCCTCGCATTATTTGAAAATGCACGAAGAAATTCTTCTACTAGTCCAAATGAAAATTCGCGGATACTTTCAATTTTCTCTGGAGCTTTAAATGATAAAAATGGTCTTCCACCGAAATCGATAGCTACTCTACTTAAGGTTTCATCCATTGGTAGTAATGACCATCCATATCTTGAGATGCCTCGTTTGTCTCCTAAGGCTTCTCTTACACAATTACCTAGAACAATTCCGACATCTTCAACTGTGTGGTGGTAATCGACTTCGATATCGCCTCTTGCCACAATAGTTAAGTCATAGAGACTGTGGCGGGCGAATAATGTCAGCATATGATCGAAGAAGGGAATTCCAGTGTCTATACTGGAATCGCCTGAGCCATCTATATTAATATCAATAGATATTTTTGTTTCCGCAGTGTCGCGTTTTTCTGAGGCTGTCCTTGTTTCAGGCATAAATTGCTTAGTCTTCTTCTTGCAGTAGTTCTTCTTCGAATTTTTCTTCTGGCTTGAAAAATATTTTAACACAAAGAGTAATGCCAATTAATAGGATGGCCAAAATCATTAGTATAGTTTGAAAGCTGATCCCGCTTTTTTTAGCGGCGGCTTCACGGCTTGCTTTTTCATCAGCAGCATCAGCAGCTTCAGCGGCTTCACGGCTCGCTTTTTCATCATCGGCCTTTTTCTTTTTCAGGGCCTTTGCTTCTTCCTCTTTTTTAGCGGTTTCTTCCGCTTCTGCAGCGGCAGTAGCTATTGCTGTAGCTTTTTGAGTTTCAGCATCAGCCTTGAGCGAATTTTCGAGATCGTCACTCAGCTTGTCGATAGCTTTACCTCTTGCTCCGTTATTTTTTGCAACTTCAAGCTGACTCTTTGCTGTTTCTAATTCTTTGTCAGCAAAGGCTTTGAAGGCAGCAGATAATGCCGTGGCGGTAGATCCAGTCAATGCTATATTCAATGATTCTAGCTTATCGCTTTCTTTAACTATTGTTCGTCGTGCATCTAGTATGCTTTCTAGATCCCATTTGTTTACCGGTAACCATATTTTTTTTAGTTCTTTAGCTTCTTGTTTTCTTAACTGGAACTTTTTCAAGCCTGCTTGAAACGCTGCTTCTGTGCGTTTCTTATCTTCTTCTTCCATACTCTTGTATTGATCTTCTCTTTCTTTGTTTCTTACTTGGTATGCCTTTTCTTCACGCTTGAGAGTGATGTCATATTTTGGAAGGGTTTCTTTGATGAGAGGAATCGTTTTTCCGTATGCTAGAGAATAAGGATAGTTCATTTGGAGTTCATCGAAATGATCAAGCATAAGAGAGTAATTATTTTTCTTATTGGCTTTAATTATTTTCACTGCGAGAATTTGTGCTTGATGATTGTATTTATCTTTTGCTGCTTCAACGCCAGTAATCCATTTCCCATTTAATTTAATTCCTCCCGATTCGGTCAAAGCTTTTTCTTTTTCTATCTCATCAATGATTTGTTGCACAGAATCCTTGTGATTACTTGATGGGTACAGTGCTAGGAATTTGGCCGGTTTATCAGCTAATATTTTATCATAGTCATCAGTTGATAAAAGATCCTCAGTTGGTAGTAAGGATTTGATCGTATTAAAGGCTATTTTGTCTTCAGATACCTTATCGATTTCCTTTATTTCGGAACGGTTAATACTTCTTATGTCTTTAATGCTCTTAGTAACGTTATATTCTATTTTTATAGTTGAAGGGCTTTCTTCTAGAATCTTACCTTCTAATATGCTTCCATCTTTTAACTTAATAGTGTCTGCATCGAGTTGTGGCGCTATAAAGAAAAGTGGGATAATGAAGAACTTTAATATTTTGCTGTGCATTTTATTGGGATTATTAAGAAGTCTTTAAATAAAGAAGCTATGATTGGGGAGGATTAAAATTGCAAGGAATCAGGAGTTGTCCAACAGTGTTATTGATAATTAGACATTAACAGTGCATTAATAAATGGGTTAGGATCTTTAATAATAATTCTATTTTTTTAGGTTAAATTAAGTGGTTCCTTCAATAAATATTTCAGTTATTAAGGTTGGATCTATTGAAGCCGTTGCGATCAAATGTTCAGAAACTATTCACTAACTAAATAATTTTCCTGTGACTGTACTTGTTATTGCTAGCCAGAAAGGAGGAGTTGGAAAAACTACGGTTGCAATAAATTTGTCTTATTCTTTAGCTGCTCGTGGCCACAAAATCCTTTTGGTGGATACTGACCCACAAGGTTCTGTGGGATTATCGCTTTCTCGTGGAGCTCGTGAGCGATATGGTTTTTATGATGCGATTGCAGGAATCAAGACTGTTGAGGAGTTAATTATTCCGACTAGGCTTGCTGAATTTAAGTTAATGACATCTGGAAAATCAGAGATGTTTTTGGAAGATTCTGCTCAGAGTGATTTACAGTGTTTAGACAGAATTAAAATATTCTTTGATAATTTAAGGGGGCTAGGTAATGACCTGGTAATCGTTGATACGGCTGCAGGAATTGGAGCAATCACTTCAAATATTCTTAAGGAAGGTGATTCCGTTATCATTCCTCAACAGTCTGAACCTTTGGGAGTTCGGTCTATTCCTCAATTTCTCAAAAAAATAGTTGGTATAAGGAGGAAGGGGTCTGGGATTAGTGTGTCTGGTATTTTGATGACTATGGTCAATCCTCATCAACGAGAAAGTGTTGAATCTGAATCTCAATTAAGATCAGCATTGCCATCAGGCATAATGTTTCAAACCTCAATACCGAGGGACAGTGTCTTTTTGAGGGCGAGTAGCTTGGGAGTTCCCGTAGGTTTGCTTTCACGAAATCCGGTTTCAGCAGCTGTAGCTTTTGATCAACTTGCCGCAGAGCTTGAAATTAAGCTTGGTTTGTCTAAAAATATTGAGAAAGATCATGGTATTAAAGGACTATTGGATTGATCCGGACGAATTAGCTCAGCTAGGCGCTGAATTAAATGAAGAATCTGATGAGGGAATTCTTAATCAGAGCGAGCAAACTTTAGTTGATTTGTTTGGTGACACTCTTCATGGATCAGTTGATGGGAATGAATCTCCACAATTAGATCTTGAGAAAATAGGAGAAAAGTTAGCCGCGATAAAAAAACGTGCCCAAAAAAGTGGATTGTTGCGGTCTAGTGAATTAAAAGGCATATCAGAACCTGATTTTATTGATGGTGTTAGTGTGGCAGGTACTACACTAGTTGACAGGCTCGAATCTTTTGTGGAGTGGGCCTTTCGCCAAGATTTGTTGACTGGCATATTTATTACTGATATGGCGGGTAAGGAACTCGTTGATTCTGGCGCTGATCCTGTGATTGTGAATTCAGGAATTGAATTAGCTGTAGAGAAATTACAAGGTCACCAGGCAATGGAAAATACAGTCACAGAAGGATTTTCAACAGCGACAGATTTTAAAGATTGGGAGGGCTCGGTCCTCACTGTTTTCTGTAGTCGATCATCTTATGGAGAGCATGTCCTAGGAACTTTATCAAAAACGCCTTTAATCACTAGTCTTTCTATCGGTTTAAGAAAGGGTTTTAGTCGTGTAATGGGTTCAAATTAATTGGCCTTAACCTCTAAGGATTGTCTTCGCAAAACGAGACCTAAGTAAAATAGGATGGTAAGAATAAAGCAAAATATCACCAATGCATTTATCCACAGGGTAGAGAATTGCTGGCCTAATATTTTTTTTGATTTGGCGAGGAAAATATTAGTACCTTCATTCTTAGTATCGTTTTCATGGATTCTATAATCAAGTAGCTCAATTTCCGCTTTTGTAATTAAGTCACGTACATTGCCATTTTGATATGCGTTTATTGAGTTAAGTGAGTCCTGATTATTATTGGAATAATATTTTTCAACATTGAAATTACTGGAAATTAGCTCATCTCTAATTTCATTAATTTTAATTTTAATGTCCTTTGAGTTTTTTCCAGTGATGCCAAAAACTATGGTGTGTGCATCTTTATATTGCTCTAACTTTTCTTTTTCTTTTTCTGTTAGTGTTTCTTTATCTAGTAAAACTTGTTTATGAGCTTCAATTTCGGTTATTGTTTTAGCTAGAGGATTTAGAGTGTCTTGAGAAATAATTAAAGATTCATAAGCCCACCGTAATGGAATGAAGTTACAGATAAAGGGAACTTGCATTTTACTGGACTGACGCGTCTCTGCTTTTGTATTAAATATTGAATAATTAAAATTCATTTCTTCATAACTAATTAAGGCGCCTCCTAGGATGATTTGGGGAATCAATACTAGAGGAATCATGTTGAGTGCTGTCTTGGTCGATCTGACTATGCTCGAGATTACAAGCCCCAAAGATGATCCTAGTAAACTAGTAGGCACTGTCCACGCAAGATAGATCCATAACATATCGTTTATTGATAAAATTGCGTTTCCAATGGATAGATATATAAAGCATTGAGAAAATGCAAATACTGCACTCACTAAAAATTTAGCCAGAACATATTGGTAAATGCTAGTTGAGTGATTGCGTTCACGCCTCAATAGGTTCTTATCTCTGATTATTTCATCTGATGTATTAGTTAGGCCAAGAAACATGGCGACGACTAGAGAGATGAATATGTAAGCAGGAATATGAGAGGCACTGCCAAATTCATAAATTTCTTTTTCAGAGTGGCGAAGAACACATGATATTAGGAGCGCTAGAATTGGAGCAACTAATAATGTGGTCACTAAACTTTGTTTATTGCGAATCTTACTCAAAAAAGCTCTGCTGATGTGAGCTTTAAATTGATTGAAGCGTTTTTTATTACCTAGATGCGGTGTGTTAATAATTGAATGATCATCTTCGGCTTCATTTAATGCCAATTGTTGATGCTGTACAAAACGCTCTTCCCAAAAATTTTCTGAAATATCATCTTTGGATCTTTTTGCGAAATCTAAGACATCAAAAATAGATTCAGGTGAAACGATATCGATGCTTATACATTTTGTCTTGTTGGTGTCATTTTCTTTTTGGTTGAGATGCAGCAAGTGCTGTTGAGCTTCTTTAAAGTACTCAATCATTTCCATAGGCTTTCCATAAAAAGCAATTCTTCCCCCCTCATCTAACAGTAATGCCTTATCGAACAGATGAAATAAGCGAGTACTCGGTTGATGAATACTGATGAATGAGATTTTCTTCTCACATTTTTTTCTTATGAGTTTCAAAATATTTTCTGAATCCTTTGAAGAGAGCCCTGAGGTTGGCTCGTCAAAAAAATAAGCATTAGCATTGCTTATTAAATCCATGGCTGTATGAAGCCTTTTCTGTTCGCCGCCTGAAAGGTTCTTATTGTGTTCGCTGCCAACAATTTTTTGGGAATGAGAATCTAAATCTATTTCGATTAGAAGTGATTCTAATGTTTCTTTTCTTTCGGAATGATTTAAATTAGGGCGTCGGATTATTGAGGAATATAACAAGTTTTCATAAACAGTAAGCAATGGGTCATGAGATTCCTCTTCAGGCACGTAAGAGATTTGAGATCTGAGGCTAAGAAGGTTATCATACAGTGAAGTATTGTTAAAAAGTACGGTCCCTTTAATCGGTTTTAAGTGTCCTGCAAGAATTCTAATAAGGGTGCTTTTCCCAGAGCCACTTGGCCCCATTATGCAAATCATTTCCCCCGAATGAGCACTGATATTTAACGAATGTATCGCAGTATTAGTGCGATCATAACTATGTTTTACGTTAAGTAATTTTATGCTGAGAGGGTTGGGCATTACGATTCCCGATTATTACTTAATTAATAAAAAATAAAACTTGTAATCCTATTGGTAAGTCGAGGGAAGTGATTATTGAGTATAACTGAACAGATTTTAATGTTATAGAGTAATATTTTAATATTAGCTTCATTTAAAGCGCATAAAATTTACCAATTATTACAAGAATTGCACAATTTATGATTGCTTAAGAGCTGAATTGCTCAAGATTGCCGATTGTGTTATTAGTGATGTAAGCGTTTTGATGCTTACAGTTTCAGGTACCCTATGTCAGACAAGAAATTAAGCCAACAACCAGAAAAAAATCCCAATGACCCAAAGGGAAATGAATCTTCATTTAATATAAGAGGACTCCTCTTTATTGGAATCGCTTTTGCAATTATTTTTACCGCTTTTTCAGTTAAGAGTAGTACTAAGGGTGAGCCAACAACATGGCCAGTTTTTGTCCAACTGCTACAGGATGGTCAAATTATTAAAGATGATAAGCCATTAGAGTTGGTACGAACCCAAGACAGCTCTGAAGAAATTCTTATTGCAAACAAAAAAGGCAATGAAGAAAATGGCAATTCAAGCCCGGCGGTAAAAATTGAAGTCCCAGTCAATATTGATTTTCAGAAAGAAGAGCTGATCAAGCTTCTCAAGGATAATGACCTTCAGTACAGTCCTAAATTTGTTAGTACGGCTTTCAGTTCATTCTTCATTGCTATACTTCCAATTATTTTAATTCTTCTTATTTTATATTTCTTTTTCCGTCAGCAGATGAAAATGGCTGGGCGAGGAGCAATGAGTTTTGGCAAGAGCAAAGCCAAGATGCTTAACATGGATACCAAAAAAGTAACATTCAAAGATGTTGCAGGAGTTACTGAAGCAAAGGAAGAGGTCTCAGAACTTGTCGATTTTTTAAAGGATCCCAAAAAGTTTCAAAGATTAGGCGGGCAAATACCAAAAGGAGTTTTAATGATTGGCGCTCCAGGTACCGGAAAAACTTTATTGGCCAGAGCAATTGCAGGTGAAGCTGATGTTCCTTTTTTCAGTATTAGTGGCTCTGATTTTGTTGAAATGTTTGTTGGGGTGGGAGCTTCAAGGGTGCGTGATATGTTTGAACAGGGTAAAAAGCATGCCCCATGCTTAATATTCATTGATGAAATTGATGCTGTTGGGAGGCATCGAGGGCATGGCCTAGGTGGAGGGCATGATGAGCGTGAGCAAACTTTGAATGCACTTTTGGTTGAAATGGATGGATTTGAAACTCAAGAAGGGGTAATAATAATTGCTGCAACTAATAGACCTGACGTATTAGATCCAGCTTTGCTTCGTCCTGGGCGTTTTGACCGTCAAGTAACTGTGGGTTTACCTGATGTTCGTGGTAGGCATGCAATTTTAGAAGTGCATGCTAAGAAGGTTAAGATGTCAGAGGGAGTCGATTTGGAGGTCATTGCTAGGGGTACGCCAGGCTATTCAGGGGCAGAGTTGGCGAATGTTATTAACGAAGCGGCTCTTATGGCCGCACGAAAAGGGCTTAAAGCTATCACATTGAGTGAACTTGAAGAGGCTAGAGATAAAGTGAGGTGGGGGAAAGAGAGGCGCAGTTTGGCTCTAAGCCAAAAAGAAAAAGAGAATACTGCTTATCATGAAGCTGGCCATGCTATTTTGAATGAATTGCTTGAGTATACAGATCCGTTACACAAGGTTACCATAATACCAAGAGGTCCAGCTTTAGGGGTAACAATGTTCCTACCTGAAGAAGATAAATATACTCAACGTAAATTTGAGATGCTTGATCATTTAGTCGTGGCAATGGGCGGTCGTGTAGCTGAGGAGATAGTTTTTGGAGATGTGACTAATGGAGCTGGTGGGGATATTAAAATGGCAACTGATATAGCAAGGAAAATGGTATGTCAGTGGGGAATGAGTGATGACCTAGGGATGGTGGAATATGGAGACCATCAAGAGCATACATTTCTTGCTCGTGACATGACTGCTTCTAGATCTTATTCTGAAGATACTGCTCAGAAAATTGATAATGAAGTTAAGCGGCTTATTGATACTGCATACAATAAAGCTAGAGAGTTACTTTTAAGTCATAGAGAAGAATTAGACCTCATTGCGAGTGCTTTATTGGAATTTGAAACATTGGACGCAAATCACATTAAAGATATAATGAAAGATGGTGAGATGGGTAACCCTCCTCCAAGTCCTATCCCGCCTGATTTTGATAATGACACGGAGAAATCACCAAAGAAAGATGCAGGTAATCCGATTGATGGTGGGGTGAATCCTGGAGATTTCGCACCAGTGGGGGCTTAGTTTTCGTTTGATTCTTTGAGCCAAGCATCAAATGCTTTGGATACGTGTGAATAGTAAGGATAGTTCACATCTAATGGTTCTCTTGGCTTGTATTTCCAGTGGCGATACATCCAAAGCCAAGGATCAGGAAATTTAATTATATAAGGTTCGAATATGTCCCAGCATTTTTGTGCAATTGTACTTTGATCGCACCCATCAGGTATATCGAGTGGGCTCAAAACTTTCATGATGTAGGTCCCGTCAGAACAAGGAATAGAAATTCCAGGAATGATCGGTGCATTAGTCTTATTGTGCAAAAATGCATGAAGTCTGGTAACTGATGTGATTAGAGAAAAGCAGTGTATAGGAATAGATTCAGCACCTGGAGGAACCGTTAGATCAGTAAGGAAGGCAACGTTTTCATTTGATTTTAATGTCTTTAATAATCTGAACATAGCCCGCTTAGATGAAATAACTTTGTGTCCACTATGTTCTCTGGCACGTTTGAATATTTCAGTTAATCGGGGATTCCTAAAATCTTGTGCAACAACTGTGAATTTTGTATTATAGAATCCCATGACAAGGCTAATGAGTTCAAAGTTTCCGTAATGGGGAGTCACCCATATTGCGCCATTTTGTCTGGCTTTCTCATACGCCTCTCTATTTTCAAATTCGACTTGGACGAATTCTGAATAATTTGTTTTATTTATATTTGAAGCCCAAAAAAGGTCACACGTGCTTAGGGCAAAGGACTGATAGCTTTTTAGTATAAGCTCAGCAGCATTTGAATCAGAAATGCTCTTGAATTGGCTTGTCGATTGAACATTTGCGATCCCAGTTTTTCGTCCTCTTCGGTCGAATATGTAAGCAGTTGTTCCTAGATACTTGGCAATAAAAAGTAATAATGCTCGAGGAATTAACGGAATGATAAATTCCATGCTTTTTATGGCAATCCATTCTATGTAATAACGAAATTGCTTGGCAGAGGATTTCATGTTCAACTAACTAATCGAAAGTTAAATACATTGGATGGATAGTAGTGAAATTACAATAGTTCTAGAGTCGATTTTAAATACTCCGACTGCACCGTTTCATGAATATCATGTTTTAGAAGTGATTGAAAGGTTGCTTGAACCTTGTTCTTCGGCTCGAGTACAGAGGGATTCTTTTGGTAATCTCATTGTTATAGTGGGTCCAGAGGATAAGGTGCCTAAATGGATTTTTGGTGCGCATATGGATCATCCGGGATTTGTGCAATTGCCAAATTCAAACTGTGGGGATTTTTCTAATAGTAAATATAGAGATGAATTTGTTTTTCTTGGGGGTGTTCCAGATGCATATCTGGAGACTAATTATCCCATTAAGGAATTTGGTCGTTTTGCCATGTGGGACTTACCTTCTTTTGAGATTTCTAATGATGAAATTAGATCAAGGGCGTGTGATGATTTGGTAGGTTGCTCAGCGATAGTTTCCTTAATTAAACATTTAGAGTTTTCCCAGAATAAAGAATCATTTGGTGCCGTATTTACGCGTTCAGAAGAGGTTGGATTTGTCGGTGCAACAAAGCTGGCTGAAGAATGGCCTTTTATAAGTGATTCATGTTTTGTTTCTATCGAAACCAGTGTCCCGGTCGGTGACTCTCTAATGGGAAAAGGGCCTATATGTAGAGTTGGAGATAGGATTACTATTTTTGATAATCATGCAACCGAATCAATTCTTTTGACAGGGAAAAAATATGGGATACCCGTTCAGCGAGCACTTTTGGATGGAGGGGCATGTGAGGCATCAGCTATATCAGCATTTGGAATTAAGGTTGCCGGTATTTCAGTTCCTTTAGGGAATTATCATAACTGTAGCAAAGGTGGAGAAATAGATTTGGAATATGTTAAGCTTAAAGATGTTGTAAGTTTAGTAGATTTACTGGTTGCTTTAATAAAGGAGTTTCCGGATGGCCCTCCAAACAATTCGACTTCAATGTTTAACAAATGTAGAAGTCGAGTTGATCAGATGCTACCTTTTATAGAGAACACAGTGGGGGATTTTAGCCAGTAAGAATAATAGTGTCTACATATTGCCCACTCACCTCCTAACAATGAAAGACTGACAAAGATGCGTTTAACAATGCGATTAATTAGACTCATGAAGTGTTTAATTATTGTCAATCATTAGAAAGCGTTTAACATTTCTGCTGTTGTTTTCAAATATAGTTAAAACATGTACCGGTTCCAGATTTTTAGTTTGAGTAATACAGAGCTGAAGGCGAATAAAAAATTCCGAGCATTTTATATAAGGTTAGCTCTAATAGTGCTGAATCTTTTTATCGCTAGCTGCAATAGCTTTGAACAAGGATCCTATAATTGCTTGGCTTATGAGCCAAAAAATAGAAATGCAGTAAGTGTCAAAGTGAGTTTAAGTAATTCTGCAATATATGTGATGGAAGGAGAAAAGCCTCTCTTAGTGACGGCAACGTGCATTGGTAGGCAAGACACTCCTACCCCGATCGGAACATATGAGGCATTTAACAAATTGCCAAGAAAGCGATCCAATACTTATGGTTTTCATGTGAGCGGTAATGATGTTCGGCCTGGGAAGCGAATCGATACCCCATCTAAATCAAAATATGTGGGTTATCCGATGCCCTGCTGGGTGGAGTTTAAGGCTGGGTATGGATTTCATACTGGATACGTTCATCCAGTCCCACGGACGCATGGCTGTTTACGTATTCATAAGAATGTGGCTCCGAAATTCTTTGCATTGGTAGATGAAGGAACGCCAATAAAAATAGCCGAGTCCTTTCCTGAAGATAAGACCATAGGAAAGAAAATTCGACGGCCCAAAGATTATACGGACCCTGACCCTAAAAATTCCTATATGGTTTCGGACAAATATTTTGATGATCTTGAATTGAAAGGCTCTTTATTTGAGAGAGATTCGTAGATATGCAGGCAGCAGATAAGAATCAGGAGAAGAAAAAGAGGAAAAATCGGCGTGTTAATGTAAGAACGCCAGAAGTCATGCCTCATGTACAGACAGAGGTAGAAGAACATTACCGTAGCCGTATAGTAGAAAAATTTAGACAATCTGGTGGCAGATACACAATCGGGACAACTACAGTCATATTGGCTAAGGAATTTGGATTTTGTTACGGAGTAGAGCGGGCCATAGATCTTGCGTATGCAACTAGGCAAGTTTTTCCTGATAGAAATGTTTATTTGATTGGTGAAATAATTCATAATCCCGAAGTTAATAAGCAACTGCAGAAAATGGGAATTATGAATCTGGCAGGAGATGATCCTGATGCCACGATTAACGATTTAATCAAAGATGATATAGTTATAGTTCCTGCCTTTGGTGCAGAAATTCAATTAATGGATCAGATTGACAAAAAAGGTTGTCAAATAGTAGATACAACATGCGGTGATGTGATGAGAGTATGGAAGAGAGTTCGTAATTATGCGAAGGAAGGGTTCACAGCCATTATACATGGCAAGGCAGATCACGAGGAAACGAGAGCAACTGCAAGCAGGGCAACTGATAGCTTGGGTGGGCATTACTTAGTGATTCTCACTAAAGAGGATTGTGAATATGTTTGTAATTATATAATGGAAGGTGGAGTCAAAGAAGATTTTTTACAGAAGTTTAATAATGCTATTTCATCTGGATTTGATCCCGATAAACACCTAGATAAAATAGGTGTTGCGAATCAAACAACAATGTTGAAAGGGGAAACCGAAGCCATTCAACAGAAGCTGTACGAGGCCGTTAAGGAGAGAGATAGAGAGGCAGCAAAGGACAGCTTCCAATTTTTTGATACCATTTGTGGAGCTACCCAAGAAAGGCAGGATGCATTATATGAAATGCTAAAATTGGAGATGGATATGCTGTTAGTTGTTGGTGGTTATAACAGTTCAAATACGACACATTTAGTCGAAATAGGGGAGGAGAAAATACCTTCATTTTTTATTCGAAATGCCAAATGTTTGGAATCATTTGAACAAATTGTACATTTTGATTTAGATAAAAAAATAGAAAAGACCACGTATTCAGGAAATTTTTTTAACAATAATCGGCAAATAACCATAGGTATTACTGCGGGTGCTTCTTGCCCAAACAATTTAATTGAAGAGACTATTTTAAGAATTTTTGAAATAAGAGGGCACGATATTGGTGAGTTTAATTCCGTTTAAAGAAGGTGTTTATCTTTAATATAAGTAAGCTTTTTTAGCTATATTGTGTATTAGTTTGATATTTCTATTAAATAAAATTTGAGTAGAGACATTGGAGCAGAGGGAAAAGTTTATTAATTTTTATATTTGAGAATGGCAAGTTACTAACACTTTACTATTTCTATGAATAACAGATGGAAAATTAACGTCAAAAGAAATTAAAATATCTTCACAAAAAACATTTGCAAGATATCCATAAAACATCATCTTATTACCGGCTCGTTAACAAGCCCTTAACCAAGAACAAAACTGCCATGGCAAAAAAGAAAGCTGCACGCAAAAAAGCTGCACCAAAAAAAACTGCAAAGCGTAAGCCTGCTAAGAAGGCTGCTAAGCGTAAACCTGCTAAGAAGGCTGCTAAGAAGCCTGCTAAGCGTAAGCCTGCTAAGAAGGCTGCTAAGAAACCTGCTAAGAAGGCTGCTAAGCGTAAGCCTGCTAAGAAGGCCGCTAAGAAACCTGCTAAGAAGGCTGCTAAGCGTAAGCCTGCTAAGAAGGCTGCTAAGCGTAAACCTGCTAAGAAGGCCGCTAAGAAGCGTAAGTAGCATTGCTACTTTGAGCGCAACTCATAGTAACCTCACGCTAGCGCTCGCAGGAGAATTTATTTTTCTGAGTTTCAGCAAGTAGGATCACAAAAGCTCTGGCTCGAAAGTGCCAGAGCTTTTTTGTGACTATTTCTAGCCTGTGATCCAAAATAATAAGAACTGTAATTGGAAATGGGTTGAGTATCTTTCGCTCTATGTGTAAATAATTGGTATATTATGCGCGGTTAGCTCAGGGGTAGAGCACCACATTGACATTGTGGGGGTCACTGGTTCAAATCCAGTATCGCGCACCATTTATTTTTTCAAAAATATAATAGAGTAAAATACTTCAATATTCATCCTTTTCTAAATGAAACTGTTTGGGGTTTGGATGAGTTAATGCCTCGTGAGTTCGACCCCAGAATTCACTAAATGTTTCTTGCCCTAAACGGTTTTCCACAAAGTCTTGGAGGATAATTCGAATCTCACCTTGTATGTCATCAAATAAGACTGATTTCTTATGAAGGCTTGCTAAGCGATCTCCAGAGCTAGAGCCGCCAACGAACATGGCATATTTGTTAGGTGCTCTACCGACAAATGCAAAATCAGCATTATATGGTCTCGCGCAACCATTTGGGCAACCGGTCATCCTAATTAATATTTGCTCTTTATTTAATTTGAATTCACTTAAAAGAGAATCAATTGAATCTAATAATACATCAAAAACACGTTCGCTCTCTGCAAGGGCAAGGCCGCAAGTTGGCAGAGCGACACACGCATGTGCAGTTTGACGGGTAGCAGTAAAATTATCTCCAACTTCTATATTGAAATCTCTTAATGTCTGATCGATACCGGAACGATTGCTTTTTTCTATATCGTAAAAGTAAATATTCGCATTTGGTGTTATTCGAATTGGGCAATTAAATTGTTGTGCGATTTGGCGAAAGGCAGTTCGATTCTGTTTTTCTTTGTTATCTTTAATTCTCCCCTGCGCTACATGAATACCGACAAAGAGTTTCCCGTCTCCTTGCTCATGCCAGCCTAACTGATCTGAGACTGTATCGAATTTTACTTTTCTAATTTCTTCAGTAGGAAAATCGATGATTTTTTGAACTTCTTTTCTGAACCAATCGATACCTCTTTCTGTTACCAGATACTTTAACCGTGCATGTTTACGATCTGTCCTATCGCCATTGTCTCTTTGTACGATTATTATGGCTTCACATGCTTTTGCGATGTCTTTTTTTGAACAGTAAAATAAAGGCTTGGCAAGGCATGGATATGTAGTCTCTATGCCATGAGTCATTCCGAAACCACCACCAACATAAATTGAATAACCCACCACTTCATTGTTTTCTGTATGCATTACTAGCCCAATATCTTGACTGTACAAATCAACATCATTACGTGGAGGTATAGCGATGCCAATTTTAAATTTTCTAGGTAAATATAGTTCCCCGTAAAGCGGTTCATTTTCTGGTTCACTTGGATTATCAGTATGTATTTCTAACTTTTCGCCATTTAACCAGATCGAACTATATGAGTTTGTTTTTGCGCTGAATACTTCACTTATTTCATCTGCTAACTTAAGGGCTGACGCGTGAGCTTCATCTTTTATCGGTGCTGCTGGCCCCATGGTGTTTCTGACAACATCTCCGCATGCACCCCAGGTGGTTAAACCGCAATCTGAGATATATCGGATTGCGTCACGTAGATGCCCTTTTAGAATGCCGTGTAATTGAATGCCCTGCCTTGTAGTCAATCTCATCGTTGAATCCCCTAACTTATCAGCCATGGAATCGTGGGCTAGGTATTGCTCAGGAGTAAGTGTTCCTGATGGCATTTTTGTTCGCACCATAAACATCCACTCTTTATCGAGTTTTTGTTTGCGACGTTCTCTGCGGCTGTCCCGATTATCCTGTTGATAGCTACCGTGAAATTTTAGTAATTGGTATTCAGCTTCCTGAAAATGAGATTCGTTTGAAAGAAGAGTTTCAACTATCTTACCGTAAAGCCCTCGGCTCTCAGCTTTGATTTCTTCTACGCTTTGACGTGCCATGCAAATTTGAGGTTTTTGTTTCTTTTTTGGTAATTAGTTAAAATCTAATTTTGCTTAGAGATTTAATATAATAGAGGAAAATATGAGCATAAACGATACACCCTATTCTCTATAGGTAAAATCTAGAATAGAGTATTTTATTTAGTGATCTTTAAATTTTTATCTTCAATTGAGATGAAGTCTCATTGGGATCATCTTTGAGAATTGAAATCCTTCTTTATTAAAGAAATTTTGTGATTCGTCACTGATTTTATCAGTTAGTAAGGTGATACGCTTAAAATCTTTTTGTTGAGCAAATTCTGTAACAGCTGTCAGAAGTTTTTTCCCATAACCATGTCCGCGGTTCATTGGGTGGATTATGAAATCTTCTAATAGAAGAACCATCCCTCCTTCTGCAGTGCTTATAGTGAATAACATGTTCACCATACCAATAATTTTAGATTCGTTTTTTATAACTAGGATTCGTCCACGATTAGGATGCTCTAAGATTAATCTGAGTCCTTCTTCTTGTTTTTCAGAATTTGGTTCGAAATCACCTTCCATTTCAAAGAGTTCCATTAGAAGTTGTGTGAGTTGAGGCAAATCATTCAAAATTGCTGGAGCAATTATAGTATTGTCGGAGGAAACTATTTTTTGGGTGGGCATTAGAATAATTAAAATTAACAGGGATTGATCAATTGTATAAATAAATCATTAGAGGTAGTGAAAACTTTGATCATAACAATTTATTTAATATATATAGAAATTTTAAGTTGATTAAAAATTAATAATTATTACTTTTATGAAATTAATTCCTCCTAACCATTGCGATTTTTTGTCTTTTCCCTAATTCTTTCCTTTTTATTGATTCTACTAGGGCGAACTGGTAGTAACGTTCGCAATTTGTCTGTGCAACTTGATTATCTAAAATCAGAAAGCGCTGAATTTGAAAAAAATTTAGAAGTAGCAATTGCTGAAAATGGCAAACACATCAGCAAATTGCAAGATTACCAATCAGTTTTGTATGTTGCTCAAAGTTCGAATACAGCCCTTTCTAAGCGTCTTGTAAACCAAGAGCACAAGGTAGAGAAACTGCGGATTAATTTATCTTCGGTTTTGAAGGAGAGTTATTCAAAGAAAGAAAAATGGAACCAGGAAAAATATAATCTTCAGGATGAGCAAAAAAAACTCAAAGCGGAATTTCAGGCCTTAAGTCAGGCGCTATTATCTCAGTCAAAGGAATTGGCGAAAATTGGGGAGGAGTATAGCCTTTTGCGTGGGAAGTATGAAAACTCTCGCAGGGATAGTAACGAGCTACTAAAAGTCAATCATTTGAAAGAAGTGGCTATTGTGAATTTACAAATGCGCATAAAAAAACTGCAAATGGATAATAGATTTTTGTCAGCAAGGTTGGATTTTACTGAAAAGGAATCAACTATTTTTAGTATTCAGGATCAGAAATCTGCCGAACAATTAAGTGGCTTGCGAGGCATCTATGATAAGAAAAAAGGATCGCTTGGAGGCGTTGGCAGGTGATTTTTTACTGGTTTTTATTATTCGATAGTAATTAAAAAGCACTCCAGCGTTAGCTGCAGTGCTTTTAATTGAGGCCCCACATTATGCCGACTGCGGAAATTGAGGGCTCACGTTTCCCGGTGAATTCCAGGTGGGTGGCCGCCTTGCTGAAATCTGCCTTCCAGCGAAGGCCTGACATCAAACAACCGGCTAAGCCTCCCTTTAACGTACTAACGGGCCGGGCCCATGTCATCCGCGAACGCGAACACCGCAGGGTTATCTCAAAACTAAAAATCAAAGAACACTCCTTGGTATATTTATTTCCAAGAATATATTTAGCGGAATTCGATTGGCAGTTTTGTTCTCAATTCGCTGAGAATTTTTTCATGCTCAGTATCAACTTCCGCTGATTTTAATGTGCGCGCATCATTGCGGTAGGTCAATGAATAAGCAATTGATTTTTTATTTTTATCCATTCGATTTCCAGTTTCATCGTAAAACAAATCAAATAGTTTAAACGATTCTAGTAGACTGGAATCTATCTCTCTTAGGACTTTTTCAATTTCTCTATTAGGTAATGAAAAAGGCAATTCCATGGCGATATCGCGTCGGATTGAGGGATATTTTGGTAGTTCTTGATAAATGACTTGTTGTGACCGCTCTGCAAAAACTAAATCTAGATTTAGTTCTGCTACGAATATTGGATGACGAGCATCTATTTGTCGGGCCCTTGAAGGTGCAATTTGGGCGGCGCGTCCTATAACTTTATTGTCTATCGCAATGTTAACAATGAATGCGGCATTTTCTTGTTTTATGTCAGCAAGGATGAATTCTATGGGTTTATCTATTATCCGTTCTAATATACCTTTTAATGTGAAAAAACCGGCTGGGGTAGGGGATGGATGAATCCATGAGCTTTGTTCGGGGCCAGAAATTAGAATAGCTAAATGTTGGGCTTCCTCACTTGTTTCTTTTCCTGGAAATACAGTGCCTGTTTCAAAAAAGCGCAATCCTTCTGCTCCTTGATGTAGATTACGTTCAGCTACATCAATCAAAGAAGCAATTAGCCCAGGTCGCATGTGGGTCAAGTCATCACTTAGTGGATTTTTAATCGCAATAGCATTTAAATTGTCAGTGCAGACACAATCATCAATCTTGAGTTTTGAAGTCAGCTTAATTGTGCGTGTTTCATAAAAACCGATTGAAGAAAGCTCATTAGAATTATTTTCGATAAAATCGAAGAAATGGTCTGCCTCTGAAGACTTGGCGAACCAGCCGGCATGAAGTGATGGAATGTTGTCGATTCCGTATACTCTAGCGATTTCTTCATGCAGATCGGCCGTTCTAGTTAAATCCCTTCGATAACTGGGAATTTCCCAGTCAGAAATATTATCTCTTATCTCTATTTTTCTTAGCCTTAAGCCTTCAAGAATTTCAATCATTTCTTGGTCCTTTAGATTATGGCCAAGAACTGATCTGCATTTGTCTGGATCTAATGAGATACTTTGCAGAGAGTCTTCATATGCATTGGAAATGAGGGTTTCTTTGTCTGCTTTTCCTCCAGCTAATTCCAATATTAATTTTGTGGCTAATTCCGAAGATCCAATTATTTGAGAGGGGTCCACTCCTCTTTCGAACCGATAGCTGGAGTCAGTAGAGAGGCCAAGACTTCGACTGCTTTTTCTTATGGACGGCGAAAGAAAGTAAGCAGATTCTAGAAGCACATCTTGAGATTTTTCTGTAATTCCTGTGTCAGCCCCTCCCATGATTCCGGCGATGGCAATTGCTTTGTTTTCATCTGCAATGACTAAATCATCCGTGCTTAGATTATAGTTTAATCCATCAAGAGCGGTGAATTTTTCACCCTCCTTGGCTGGCCGGACACAAATTCCCCCTTCTAGAGTGTTGAAGTCGAAAGCATGTAAAGGTTGTCCCATTTCCATCATAACGTAGTTAGTGATGTCTACAATATTATTGATGGAGCGTAATCCGATAGACTCAATTTTTGTTTTGAGCCAATGAGGGCTTTCTGTTACTTGAACATTTCTGATTATCCGAGTAGTATAAAGGCTACATTTTTCTGGCGATAAGATGTTTGCTTCTGATTTGTTTGCGATCCTCTGTGGTGTTTCGGATAATGTATAATCAGGATTTCCTTTTAATTTTTTATCAGATAAAGCTGACAATTCTCTAGCAATGCCTAGGTGACTGAGGCAGTCAGGACGATTGGGGGTAATTTCAAGATCAAAAATTGTTGGATAAATTTTATTAAGTGGAGTTCCTATTTTAAATTCTGTAGGCAAGATCCATAATCCTTGGTCATCGTTTCCTCCGAGTTCGCTTTGGCTACATAGCATACCATGAGATTCGGTGCCTCTTAATTTGCTTTGTTTGATGGAAAACCCATTTCCAAGTTTGGCGCCTGGTACTGCTAGTGGGACCTTATCTCCTATTTTAAAATTTTGAGCTCCACACACGATTTGGCGTAGATCTTTGGTCCCATCATCGACCATACAAACTGATAGCTTATCTGCGTTAGCATGAGGATCTATAGTTTTAATTTCTGCTACAATGACTTTGTCTGGCATCATTATGATGTTCTCCACTTCAATGCCAGAAAAAGTCAAAAGACGGTCAAGGTCTTCTGCCGAGTATGATGTTAGGTCAATGTGTTCGCCTAACCAATCGAGTGAAATTTTCATGCGAATTGGTGAAGAAACCTTATGTCGTTTTCGATGAGTAGACGGATGTCAGATATTCCCCAACGTATCATGGCTAGCCTTTCTAATCCAAGGCCAAATGCGAATCCTGAGACTTGATCTGGAGAATAGTTATTATCGCCTCGTGATTTATTTACTTCAAGGAAGACATTGGGATCAACCATTCCGCAACCAGCAACTTCAATCCATTTTGGTTGTTTGCCTTGGGCTTGAAGGAGAATGTCGATTTCGAAACTAGGTTCTGTGAAAGGAAAAAAATGAGGTCGAAATCTTATTCGTGTCTCTTTCCCAAAAATAGAGTGTAATAAATATTCGAGGGTGCCTTTTAAATCTGCGAGAGATACGTTTTTATCGACGTATAGTCCTTCGAGTTGATTGAATTGACTTAAGTGAGTCGCATCAATCTCATCCCTTCTATAGGCGGCGCCAGGCGAGATTATTCGGACCGGAGGTTCGTTATTTTGCATTGTTCGTATTTGAACTGTTGAAGTATGTGTACGAAGGAGCCGACCATCAGCAAAATAAAATGTATCACTTTCGTTTCTAGCAGGATGATCTTCTGGAGTATTCAATGCATCGAAACAATGCCATTCTGTTTCTATTTCGGGTCCATTAGCTAATGAAAAACCCATTCTTCTAAGTGCATTCACGGCTTCGCTTAGCATTTGTGAAATGGGGTGACGTCCGACCCTTGGCAGCGGATTCCCTGGCAGAGTCACGTCTATATTTTCGCCTATTTTTTTATCTTCTTTTTCTTGAATATTTAAGACTTTAGCTTCTAAGGCGTCATTGATTACTGACCTAGTTTTGTTTAAAGCTTTTCCTGCAGCAGGTTTTTCTTCTTTGCCAAGGTCCTTCATCTTGGCGGCAATGATTGTAACTATTCCTTTTTTGCCAAGAAAAGTAAGCCTCAATTTATCAAGCTCATCAATTGTGCATGCATTAGAGATTGCTAATGTCGCATCTTTTAGAATGTTTTCGAGTTCTTCGACCATATCATTCTGTGAACAAGTGTTACGACCTCAAATTCTGGGTCCTGTGTTACTCTGCTACTCTATTGCTTATAGCTAGGCGAATCAGGAAGCGGATTTTTTGTTATCTAAAGCCGTTTTTGCCTGATTAACCAAACCATCGAAAGCATGATCATCATGAATAGCCATATCTGACATAATTTTTCTATCAAGCTCAATGTCTAGTGATTTAAGTCCCTCCATGAATCGGCTATATGTAATGTCACGGGAACGGCATGCAGCATTGATACGTTGTATCCATAGGGAACGGAAAGTGCGTTTATGATTTTTCCGATCACGATACGCATAGGTCATTGCTTTGCGGACGGCGTCCTTTGCAAAGCGATATTTCTTTGAACGAAAACCGCGAAAACCTTTGGCTTTCGCGAGCATTCTTTTACGTCTTTTACGGCTGGCTGGAGAATTAGTTGCTCTTGGCATTTTTCGGTCAGGTTGTTTGGTTTAATATTTTCACCTAAGGTCTCACCTGGTCGATTATATCCCGCTTACCGGGGATCAGACCTTTAGGTTGTTGTCTTTGGCTGATTTTAAAATCGTTAAAAGACTATTTCCACAGGGTGTGGACTAGTGGCTGAATGGTAGATTTTCGCGAAAACGCGGCAGGTCTGCTGCTGAAACAAGAGTCGCCTTTCCTAAATTACGCTTTCTTTTGCGATTTTTGTTGAGGAGTAGGTGTCGTTTTCCTTGTTTTTGGCGCAACATTTTACCAGTACCAGTCACTTTGACTCGCTTGGAAATTGCCTTATGCGTTTTGCTTTTACCCGCTGTTCTTGCCATGGGGCGAGGAAAGTAGCGGAAACAACATATCTCGCAACCGCTTTTTTTCGCTTCTTGATTAAATTTAACTAAATAAGTATTCCAATTAAGCTAATTATTAAGTTTACTTTACTAATAATTTTAATCAGAGTTATGCAAATTTATTTAATTAATGGCCGGAGTTACGAACAGTGATATCAGAGTAATATCCAGACTTTCGACCCAAAATATTCACTTGAGAAGTGCAATTGATCAGGTGGAGGAAGGTATTATTATCCTAGAATTGCAACCTCAGTATGGGTTAGGGCCATGTATAGTTTTTGCGAATCGGGGAATTGGTGAATTATCGGGATTTCCTACCGAAGAGCTTTTAGGTTGCCCATTATCTCAATTATTTGGACCTCAAAAATTACATGCATTGCTTGAAAGGCTTAATGCAGTGGCAGAAGTGGCCGAACAGGAGAATGGGGGTGTAGTTTTTGAGTTTACTAATAATCTTTTAAGAGCAAAAAAAAATTCACCGTTATTATGTCGGTGGCGTGTCAGTTGCGTATTGGATGAGAATGGTCGGCCTGTGAATTTTTTGCTTTCAGTTGCTCGTGTCGCAATGGCTGAAGAATTGCGTTCTACAAAAATAAATGTGGAAGATAGTGACTTGAATGTGGGATTGTGTGGAATTGATGAGGTTCAGAGAGAGAGTGTTTTAGGGCGAGTAGAAGCATTGGCTATCTCTGCAAGTGGTTTTGCGCATGATTTTAAAAATATACTTACAACAATAGTTGCTAATTTATCTCTTATTCGTGAATCCGTTTCAGATGTTTCTATCCTGTCTGGTATAGATGATGCGCTTGAAGCTTCTAGTAAGGGTAAGGACTTAGCGAATGACCTTCTATCTCAAGCTCGAGGCCCTGGTCAGATTCATAGGGAAGATATGGATATTGGAGAGCTTCTAACTGCTGCTGTGCGCATGTCTACTGCGGGCTCAGGAGCTCATTGTGAAGTGTCTATTTCGGAAGGTGTGTGGTCAGCTAATGTCAATGAATCACAAATTTTCCAATTAATTAATAACCTAATTATTAATGCGAGGCATGCTATGGATGACGCGGGTACAATTTTTGCAAATCTTGAAAATATTGAACTGACGGAGCATTGTGTTGAGGGATTGGAGCGGGGGAAGTATTTACAATTAGAAATAATTGATCATGGATGCGGAATTTCCAAGAAAGATCTGAGTAAGATATTTGATAGACTCTACACAACGAAAACAAGTGGAAGTGGTTTGGGGCTTTCAAATTGCCAAGCAATAATACGAGATCACAGAGGTGCTATAATTGTCGACTCAATTAAAGGCAGAGGTACAAGCTTTAAAGTTTATTTGCCTTCTACTGGTACAACTGGAACTGTGCGAAAAGATCCTAAAGAGAATACAGTATACAGTGGTCGTGGGTCTGTTTTGGTGGTTGATGATGATAATTCTATTATAGATATATCTAGTAAAATGTTAACAAAGCTTGGCTATGAGGTTGAATGTGCCAATTCAGGATCTGAAAGTGTAAATAAATATCGGCGTAGGCTTAATAGTAAAAATACTTTCGCCGTGGTGTTGATGGATATGACAATGCCAGGTGGGATTGACGGTAAAGAAGCGGCTCAACAGATTTTAAATCTCGATCCTACGGCAAAAATTATATCATGCAGTGGTTACAATTCAGAGGATTTAATTGAAAATTC
>SHBV01000119.1 GCA_004211885.1 Verrucomicrobiaceae bacterium | reverse complement strand
CCTAAACTGTCCAGTAACATCTACTCTCTTGGGTAAAGGGGTATTTCCAGAAACTCATCCATTATCCTTAGGCATGTTAGGGATGCATGGCACAGCTTATGCGAATAAAGCTATGGTTGAATGTGATTTGATCATAAATGTGGGATCTAGATTTGATGATCGAATTATTGGCCAAGCTGATAAATTTGGAGCCTCTGCAAAAATCATTCACATTGATATTGATCCATCAGAAATGAATAAAATGATTAGTCCCGATGTAGAAATTATTGGAGACGCTAGAGCCGCACTTGATGAACTCAATAATCAAATCACTCCTTTAGATAATCCAGATTGGCTAAAGGTTTTAGATGGCTACAAGAAAAAATATCCACTCTCATACCGCAAACAAGGTGGGCTGAGAATGCAGCAAGTTCTTGACGAAATTTATGGTCTGACTGAGGGAAAAGCAGTAGTAACAACAGACGTTGGGCAGCACCAAATGTGGGCGGCTCAGTTTTATAAAAATGATGCTTCATACAATTGGTTAAGCTCAGGCGGGGCTGGAACAATGGGTTTTGGTTTTCCAGCCGCAATTGGAGCACAATTTGCAAGACCAAATGATATTGTAATCGCAGTCGTTGGTGATGGCGGCTATCAAATGACATTATGCGAACTTGCCACGGCAGCCATACATAAGTTGCCCGTAAAAATATTAGTTTTAAATAATCATTACCTAGGAATGGTTAGGCAGTGGCAGGAATTATTTTTTGATAACCGCGAATCGGGAGTAGATCTTGAGGGGAATCCAGACTTTGTTAAACTTGCTGAAGCATATGGAATAAAAGGTTTCAATATTAAACGGCCTGCCGATGTTGGGAAGATTCTTGAAAAGGCTCTTAGCTACAATGATGGCCCATGTGTGATCAATGCTGAATGTATTAAAACAGAAAACGTTTTTCCAATGATACCAGCTGGAGCAGCGCTAGAAGATATGCTTACAGAACCACCAAAACAGAAAATGGCTAAGCCTGTAGGCTCCACTTAAAAAACAGGAAACATTCGCATCAAACTAAAATGTCTCAAAAAATTGTAACTGCAGATTCCAAACTCCTACCTGCTCCTGATATTGTCGGGGGGCATACCTTAAGTATGCTTGTTAACAATCAGCCTGGAGTTCTAATGCGCATATGTCAGGTCTTCGCCAGAAGAGCATATAATCTTGACTCAGTAGTTGTTTCACATGGAAGAGACCCTCAATTCTCAAGACTAACTCTTGGAATAAGCGGCGATCCAGCTGGACTTGAACAGATCATCAAACAATGCAATAAACTTATTGATGTCATCCATTGTTATGAGCATCAGGAAAAGAATTCTGTCACCAGAGAATTAGCTCTTGTTAAAATCCTATGCTGCCCTGACGAAAGAGGTGAAATTCTCCAAATTATAAAGCATTTCAATTGTAAAACAGTAGATCTTACAGAAAAATCAATAATAGCAATGATTCATGGAGATTCTGATAAAGTAGATTCTGCTGTTCAGTTGCTTTCAAAATTCGAGATCATTGAAACTGTAAGAACGGGTAAAGTCGTGATGGCAAGAGGCGAAGCCTCAACTTAAACTGAACAATTTTGAGACAGTATTTAGATGAAATAAACATCTTGCTGATTGCCCTGCCCTCCATTTTGTTTAGAACAACATGGGATTTAAAAAATTAGGCCTATCGGAGAAGGTCATTACTGGTATCGAGAGTGCTGGATACGAAACTCCTACGCCTATTCAGGAACAAGCAATACCCATTGCTATTGAGGGGAAAGATGTCATAGGAGCATCACAAACAGGAACAGGAAAAACGGCAGCATTTGCTCTTCCTATAATTCACAAATTAAACGAGCACGGAACAATGCGTTGCTTGATACTTGAGCCAGTCAGAGAACTCGCATCACAAGTATTGGATAATATCGAATTATTAGGAAGTGGCACAAATTTAAAGAGCCTTCTAATTCATGGAGGTGTTGGTTATGGAAAACAAATCGACGGGATTAAATCTGGAGTTGATGTCTTAATTGCAACCCCAGGAAGATTAATTGACCTGATGGAGAAGGGAGTCGTCAAACTTGATAAGATAGAAATCTTGGTTCTTGATGAAGTGGATAGAATGCTCGACATGGGATTCCTTCCAGATGTGAGGAAAATTGTAGGGAAGACTCCAAAATCTCGCCAAACACTATTCTTTTCAGCTACTATGCCCCCCGCGATCGACAGCCTCGCGAAATGGGCTCTGAATGAACCTATCGAAGTTGAGATTGGAAAAAGACAAGGAGTCGCTGAAACTGTCAGTCATGCTTTTTATCCAGTGGCCTTAGGCCAACGTGAAGAACTTCTCCTAGCTCTAATAAAACAAACCAATTTTAATAGCGTCATGATTTTCACTCGGACTAAGAAAGATGCGGACACTTTAGCCAGATTCCTTGCTGACGAGGAAGGCCAATATTCAATTACTGTTATGCATTCTGATATTCGTCAAAAGGATAGAGAAAAGGCCTTGGAAGGATTTAAAAAAGGTAACTTCGATGTAATTATAGCAACGGACCTTGCCGCTAGAGGCATCGACATAAGCAACGTCTCGCATGTTATCAATTATCAGGTTCCTGAAAATGCTGAGGATTATGTTCATCGAATAGGTCGGACAGGAAGAGCAAATAAGGAAGGCGATGCATTTACACTCCTAGCTGCAGATGAATTAGACCATGCCGCTTCAGTAGAACGTTTCATTGGTCAAAAGATTGAACGCCGCAAAATAGAGGGCTTCGATTATCATTATACTACGCTTCTTGATGAAGATGCTCCAACACCAGAAAGATTAGCTAAAGTATTTAGCCGAAGGAGAAAAGGTGGAGGCCGAAGAAGAAGGCGATGACATTTGCTAATATCTATATTTCACCTAACCGCTGCCTGATCTGATTCCTTTGTTGTGAAAATTCTATCAATAGATCCAGGTCTAAGGAAAACAGGTTTCGCTGTTATAGAAAGAAAAGAAAATCAAGATACTATTAAAGCTCTCACATTCGGAGTCATTAGAAATCAACAAAAATCCCTACAGTCAGCTTGTTTGGTAAATATTCGTAACGAACTGGACTCGGTCATTGAAAAATACAAACCCGAAGTATGTGCCGTGGAGTCTGTAATATACGTACAAAGCTATAAAACCGCCATCACTATGGGAGCAGCAAGAGCTGCCGCAATTATTGCCGCTGCTCATCATGGCATTCCAGTTTATGAATACGCTCCCAAAAGAATTAAGCAAGCTGTGGTTGGCAAGGGAGCAGCTAAAAAAGAACAAGTCGCTTTTATGATACGTTCCTTACTATCTTTAAAAGAAACCCCAACTTCTGATGCTGCTGACGCTATCGGCGTTGGTTTAGCCCATTTATATACAGCCGAAAGGATCAATATAGTCACAGGGAATACACCAGCACCAATCTAATCTATAGTAAGTTTTTGTTTGAATGATTTTATGGAGAAATTTTCCCCAGTTATTGAAGAAAAGTGGCTAGGACGTATCTCTTATAGTGAGGGACTAGAAATTCAAAACCAATTCGTATGCGATCGGTTAGAAAACAAAACGGAAGATACTCTTCTCTTACTTGAACATGACCCTGTCTACACAATTGGGCGCACACGAGATAAAAGTAGCCTACAAAAGAAAGAAGTAGAATTACCCTATCCGGTTTTTGAAACCAATCGCGGCGGACAGGCTACCTATCATGGTCCCGGGCAATTAATTGGCTACCCAATACTAGATCTCAATTTTTATAAAAAAGACCTACACATCTATTTGAGATCCATAGAAAAGTCTTTAATCGATGCATGTGAACAATTTGATATTAAAGCAACAACTCGTGAAGGACTCACTGGTGTATGGTGTGATAATCGTAAAATAGCTTCTATTGGAGTAGGCGTTAGACGCTGGATATCAATGCACGGATTCGCAATTAACGTTTCGGGCGATCTTAAACCATTCAAAGAAATCATTCCATGTGGAATTAGAGATGCAGAAATGACAAGCATCCATCAAGAATCTAAGCACAAGGTAAGTGTTAAAGATTTTTCTACAGTAGTTAGCAAATCATTTAAAAATGAACTGCTAAATTTACTAAGCGAATGATCAACCGTATTGAAAATTACTGAACACTGACAACTACGCGGAGGAAAGTCTTACCCACTGTTTCAAGGTGGTCCTTCATTCGGAAAGCAACTATTTCAATACCATCCGCTATAATTTCAGAAGGCAAAGCTATTAAATTCAGACCTTCGCTCGACCAATTAGTACCATCAGCAGAAAATTCTACTTCATAAGTTATTTCAGGATCTGAAATGCGTTTGTGATACTCAATTGTTAAATAATCCTCACCATCCAAACTAACTAATCTGGGAGAAGGCGTAGCGTCTTTGGGGCTAGCATTTGAAATGTCTAAACCGAATGCATAGGTAAATAGGTTATTCAAAATTCCATCCTCCTTGATGGCTAGCGGATTAGTCTCTCCTCGCTCCTGCATCCAGCCAGAAAAAGCAGTAACAGTTTTAGTTGCTCCTGGAGACCCTCCAACAGTGATACTTGATGACCAATTTCCTGCATTTACAGCACCACCTAATTGAGGGTCAGACAGAGTCAGCGAAGTTCCGTCCTCATCAGGAGAGGTAGGCCAAGGTTCAGAATCATCATATTCAAAAGATAATACCGTCAACCCTTGATCATCTAGAAGAGTAATAACTTCTCCCCCATTACTCAAACTTCCACCACCCCATTCTCCAGCAATGAAAGAGTTCAATCCTTCACCATATCTATGTTGAAATGATTCTATATCATTAACGACTAACAGATAAGATCCTGCCTGTATCTCAACGTCGCCAAAAACAAATTCATCAAATGGCTGCCCTTGAGGAAATTTGAAACCTTTCAGATTAATAGTAGAAGCACCCGCATTGAAAAGCTCAATAAATTCATATTGATCTCCACCTTCAGGTTTGTACATGACTTCTGATACAATTAATTGATCAAAACTAGACGAAGCGGAATCAGGCAATGAAAGCAAAACATAGTCAAACAAAACATTGAGTTCTAATGGAGTCTTAGTTGCTGCAAAGGCCCCCCCATCAATAACTTTTGTACCTTCTGGCAAACTCAGGCGGTAGACTTCTTCAAATTGATTTTGTGGCCTCCATTCAAACACGAGATCGTTCGCTTGCCGTTTTATCCTAACAGTCATATCATTCGTCAGCGTATAAGGCAGAGAGAATAAAGTGCCTGTAGTTGCAGCAGGAGTAACCTGAACAACGGCAAGTTGATCACCCCCTTTATTGCCAATAGCGTACCGAAAACGCTTATCACCACGTTCCACTTCAACCATCAGACCAGTAACAAAATCACCAAACTGTAAACCGTACAATTCCAGATTTGTCTGAAGGATCCAATTTTCATCATCTGGTATATCCCGCTTAACCCATGGATGAATTGTCGATCCTATACCTCCACCACCAGCACCAGCAGGTTGCGCAGCAATGTCAAGAGTCGCTCCCATAGCGATATCTGAACTGCCTGCACTAGAATTGTGTAGATCAACGGCCAATACGTTAGTTCCTTCCACTAAAATACCAGAACCATCGATAGTGACCACTGGTAATAATTTACCTTCATCCCTAAAAGAAAC
>SHBV01000118.1 GCA_004211885.1 Verrucomicrobiaceae bacterium | reverse complement strand
GAATTCAAGCGCTTCACGACATCTTCGAGTTCAATGCCCCCGACACCACCTCCCAGTCGCCCGAATGCGGCCGAAAGAGCCGAACCACGGGCATTGGGATCCTTTTGCTTCAGGGCCAGATCCACCGCATCAAACGGAGACGAATCAAACTTTCCGGATTGGATCAGTTTCACGGCATTTTCACCCTTTCTCTTCTGCTCGGCCTGCCTCGCAAGTTTCGCTTCGGGCAAAATGCCTTGCTCGTCGAGACTAAGCTCAATCGGTGCCAGTTTGACACCACCCATCTCCTTTTCGTCCTTGTCGAGAATCTCCAACTTAATGATCCCGCCGCACCCATTTTCCATGTGCCTGACTGGGGCCTGGCTGTTACTGGTCCAAATGTTGCCGTCCTTGTCGAACTCGATCTCGCGGGTGTAGGTCACCTGTGCGGGCATCCGGAATTCGACGAGATACTCCGTCTTAGGATTAAATCGATAAAGCGTGTCATTGCCCGTCCCGCAAACCCAGACCATTCCGTCCGGCGCGACATTGAGCGCGTAGGGAATCTGATTTTGGTAGTTAGGAAGCGGATAGACGGTCCACTCCTCCGTGCTCGGATCGAACTTGCCAAATACACCGGAACCAAAGCCCGGAACCCAGACCATTCCGTCCGGCGCGACGTGCAGACGGCGAGGCCCGCGGAAAGGCGGGTTCCATTCGGTGATGTCGCCGTCAGGAACTTTCGGATCTATCCGACCGATGCGATTTCCATTCAGTTTCGAATACCAGATTTTTCCATCGACTGGCGAATAATCGAGACCATAGGGAGTGATCCCACGAGACTCACCTTTCCCACCAGCTTTGACCTGTCCCGCTTCGAGGAGGTGGTATTCCTTGCGTTCTAACGTCTTGGGATGAAGGCGGAAAACAGAATTCCGGCCCGCATCGGTGTACCAAATGAGTCCTTCCGGGTCCTTGGGATCGACCCGCAACGTGTGTGGCCAGGAGCCTCGATCAGCGGGTGGTTCGGCGCTGGAAGTGATCGTGTACTCCTTCGTTTGAAGATCGAATTTCGCCATCTCGCCGCTAACGCAAAGTGTCAACCACATCTGTCCTTCATTGTCCGGCTCGATGGAATGTGGACCGTGCGAGCCGCGCGGAAGCCGGTAGTAAATTCGCTCGGTTGTCTCCGGATCGAGGGTCGCGGTGTACTGGCGGCCGATGTGAACGACGTAGGCCAGGCCATCATCGGGACCGATCTCCAAATCGTGAAACGAACCCTCGAGCATCTCGCCCATTTCCCAGGTCGTGATCTTCACGTTTGCAGCCATTCCGGTCGGCGCAGGGGGCGGTTCGTAGGGTGGCCAATTGTTGACGGCATCGTCTTTGTAGGTGTCGATGATCCGCTGGACGATCGTTTCCTTCGTGTGTGGGTAGAGCCCGCCAAAACCGTCCATTCGGCGAATCATCGTGTCCCAGTCGACCGGTTGTTCAGGCGCCCGGAATCCGCGCGTGCCGATCTGGTGGCAGTAAGCGCACATCATTTTGAAGTTCAGTCGATCCCTGACATTATCAAATTTCAGCATCGAAAACGCGCTGTCGGATGGCCGTTGGTTTTCCAGATCGATGCCCGTCGCAGGCTCCATTGTGAACTCCAAATCGCTCACGCCGAGCTTTACGTCTTCAATGAATCGATCGAGTTGACCCAGTAGCCGAGCCCGAACCCGAACGTCACCCTCGGCCAGATCGTCGATCCGAAACTTGCCGTCCGGTTGCGAGAAAACCGAGGTAGTCATTCGCCGGCCCTTGTCGAATGCGGAGATCATCACCCCACCCATCAGCTCGCCATCTTGATTCCTAACAAGGCCAGAAACCGATCCGCGTTCGCCAGGAGGCTTACCCTCCTCAACGCGAATTCCAGCTTTCACCACTCGCTTGATATGGGGATTAGCATTACCCTGTTGCTTTGGCGCCTTCGTTTTGCCCCCGTTAGTTCGGACGTAATCGAGAATCTTGATGAAGGATGCCCCGCGATTCTTCATATTCGGGAACAGGCGTTCCTGTTCCTTCCAGAGCTGACCCACTCTTCTGGACTTTTCAGGGGGAGCGTTCGCAAACCACTTATCGACAAATGGCTGATGACCTTTGCCTGCCGGGTAATCCTTGGGCAGTTCACGTTTTGCGATCTGCATAAGCAAACCGCGAGTTGACTTCGGAGATGAGGCAGTTGGTGGTTTTTTCTCAGCAGGCAGTTTCGAGACAACTTTTTGTTTTGCTGGAGTCCGCCCCTCTTCGAGACAGTAGAGAAAACGCATCCCACGCAGAAATAGCTGTTTACCCGCGAGGGCCGGAGAAGCGTGGAAGTCGTCATCCAGTTCGTTAGTCGCGAGCACCTTCGTCTCACGCCCCCGCTCCAAGACCAAGACTGTGCCCTTCCTATCCGTCATATAGATTCGGCCAGCGGCCCCTACCGGCGAAGAGTAAACTCCACCGAGACCGGGCAGTCGATCCCTCTCAATTACCAAACTTCCATCCTTAACATCAACACAAGTCATAATGTTCTGGTTCGACTGGTTAAAATAGAGAAGTCCGTCATAAAGGATCGGCGAGGGCACGTAAGGTGTTCCCCTATTGACTTTCCAAAGGACTGAGTCCGTCACATCTCCTTTGCCTGTGATTGGGATAGCGAGCAATGAGTATCCTTTGTAGCCACTCATGCAATAGACAACTTCCTCATGAACGATCGGACACGGAGCGCAGTTTGCTGTAAGACCTTTTGCCTCCCAAATTATTTCGCCAGTCTTGAGGTTGTAGCTACGGACTTTATTGGAAGCGCTGGTGATGACCTGCGTCACCCCTTTGTGCTTCGCTATTGCCGGCGTCGCCCAGGCGTTACCCTCGTCCCTATCCTTTTTCCATATGGGCTTCCCGCTATTGGCATCCAACACTTCAATAGTCGATTGCCCGGCATGGTCACGGACGATCACGATTTTCCCGTCGTGGACCACCGGCGAGCTACCTTCACCCAAGCTCGCACCCACTTTCGCCCTCCCAAGGTCACTCTCCCAAAGTTTCTTTCCGTCGTGGCTATAAGCAAACAATCCGCCAGACCCGAACCAACAATATATTCGCTTATCATCGCAGAAGGGCGAAGCCGAAGCGAAGCTGGCGTCTCTGTGATGGCCCTCGTGGGGAACCAAGGTTTTTGCTACGTCCCGCCAAAGCTCCTTTCCCGTCTTTTTATCAATGCAGAGTACCGTCATTTGGTAACTGGTATTGGGATGCTTGATCCCGAAGACCCTCTCTGGCTGATCTTCCGGCTTCGGCAGTGAAGGATCAACCTTCTCGGTATTGACGGCAGTAGTCACAAATACTTTGTTGCCCCACACGATCGGGCTGGAGGTTCCATGGCCTCCTATTTCAATTTTCCACGCAACGTTCTTCTCTTCGCTCCACTCTACCGGCGGATCCGCGGTGCGGGAGACGCCGTTATTTTCCGGACCACGCCACTGATGCCAATTGTCAGCGACCGGCTGGGTCTGGCCAACCGTAGTCGCCAAAATCGAAGTAGCAAAGAAGAGAACAGCGGAGCCAATCTTCATAATAATATCTTTAGGGGCGGGAATAACCTCTATAAGTTTCATGTTCTAGAATTTTTTTTTCTTAATAAGAATTCCTCTAAATATTTTGAATTAAGAAATATTATTCTCTTTTTTAAATGTGACCCCCCCTTGAAATTTAATGGTGCCTAGGCAAATGGTGCACAAGTTAAGTGGAGGCGAGGGGAGTTGAACCCCTGTCCTCATGAGACTCTGCTTAAGCGTCTACATGCTTATTTGATGCTTATTATAGAACAGTAAGTGCATTCAAAAAACTTAGTTGTTCCGTTTGCCCTGTTTTATTTTAGCTGACTGCGCGGACACCCCGAAGAAAGCCTAGCCTGTTGTCGTCGCCTCGTCCCCCTAACAGGCGTCAGGAGCGAGGCGTCGCTGATTAAGCAGCGAGAGCTAATTCGTTAGAATCTGCATTTATATGTTTTGATCCGCTTTTTTACGAGGCCAACAGATCATCCTCGGCATGCAACTCAAGTTTCATATCATCAGTCGAAACCAAAGCGCCCCCAAATTGGGTAAATGAACCATCGTACTTTACGGATTGAATTGCAAGTCTGCTATAAAGGACAAAGACCAATCCCTAAGCTTGAATCCCTACCTGTAAGGTATAGAATAGATGCTAAAATGAAGATTTCCAAAAAAGCGGAATATGCAATGCGGGCAGTCATTGGGATTGCACGCAACCCCAGGAACGTTCCTCTTCAAATTAGTGAACTTTCAAATTCTGAATCCATACCGATAAAATTCCTCGAACAAATTCTCTTATCACTCAAGAAGGCAGGAATACTAAGAAGCAAAAGAGGAGCCAATGGCGGATATTCTCTTGAAAAAAATCCTTCAGAAATATCATTGGGAATTATCCTAGAAATCATCGACGGACCATTCGATCCGATAGGTTTATCCACGGGCAATAGGCCAGGGACCGGGCTCGAAGAATGCTTCTCTGTATTAAGCGAACTCGTTAACAATCATCTCGATCAATGCAGTATCCAGGACATCATTGAAAAAGAAAAACCGGAAGGGTTACTTGCCTTTGAAATCTGATCTGACGACCTAAAGAAAATAAGGATGAACGACTTCTTCGAAAATGAAGTTGAAAATGAATCAGAAGATTCAGATTCATTGATCGACTCGTCGGTCCCATTAGCCGCACGCATGAGGCCCCGGTCACTAGACGAATATGTCGGACAAAAACATATCCTAGGTAAGGGAAAACTTCTCAGGAGGGCAGTCGAAGCTGACCGTTTCGCTTCATTAATATTTTACGGCCCACCAGGAGTAGGCAAAACGAGCTTAGCCAAAGTCATATCCAATCATAGCCGATCGCGTTTTCTTAATTTGAGTGGAGTCGAAAGTAATGTAGCGGAAATACGCAAGTCAGTCGAATCTGCTGAGTCTCTTAACAGGCTACATAATTCCACTACGACACTGTTCGTGGATGAAATACACCGTTTTAACAAGGCTCAGCAGGACGTGCTTCTCCCACACATCGAAAGAGGAACCGTAAGATTCATTGGTGCAACTACTCATAATCCATTCTTCTATGTGAATAGTCCTTTAGTTTCCCGTTCACAGGTATTTGCACTCGAACCATTGGAAGATGATGATCTTGAGGAACTGATTAATTTTGCCATCAAGGACCCGGAAAGAGGATACGGTAATCTGAAAATTAAAATATCTAAAGAGGCTCTTAATTTACTAGTTACAAAGTCAGATGGAGATGCAAGGAAGTGCCTGAACGCACTCGAACTTGGTGTCATCACAACAGAACCGAACAAGTCTGAGACCATCAACTTTGATATTACGGTCGCCGAAGAATCAATTCAGCAGAAGACAGTCGTTTATGATGGTGACGGGGATGCTCATTACGATACCATTAGTGCATTCATAAAATCGATGCGGGGATCAGATCCGGACGCTGCTCTCTACTGGCTGGCAAAAATGCTGTATGCCGGAGAAGATATAAGATTCATTGCCCGCAGGATAGTAATCGCAGCTTCTGAGGACGTGGGTCTCGCAGATTCAAATGCACTGAGAGTCGCAGTCGCAGCTCAGCAGGCAATAGATTTCATTGGTTTGCCGGAAGCTCAAATCACTCTGGCTCATGCAACGGTATACATAGCCACTGCACCAAAAAGTAACCGCGCCTATGCCGGATTAATGGCCGCAAAGAAAGACATTGAAAGTGGAAGAACACTCGCTGTTCCTAAGCATTTGAGGGACGGTCACTACAAAGGGGCAAAAGAGCTAGGCCACGGTGAAGGTTATTTATATAG
>SHBV01000117.1 GCA_004211885.1 Verrucomicrobiaceae bacterium | reverse complement strand
TACCCTTTTCTGAAAAGGGTAAAATAAACTAATGAGATCAAAGGAAAGCGCTCCCTAGAGGACTTGAACCTCTGACCTACGGATTAGAAATCCGTTGCTCTATCCAGCTGAGCTAAGGGAGCTGTTTTCAGTTGATTCCTAGCACTTGGTTGATCAAGTTGCAATCAAACTGGAAAAGAACTAATGATAAATCTTTAAATCTTATGTATAGGATTTCTCTTATTAATTTTTATTGGTAGATTTATTTATCCCGTTTTAATTGAAAATCTTTGGAAGCCGAAAACAGAGTATCATTAGAAATTTTCGAAGGACCCCTCGATTTGCTTCTTTATTTAATTAAGAAGGACGAGGTCGATATTTATGATGTGTCTATAGAGAGGATCACGAGTCAGTATGTAGAATACATCGATACTTTTAAAATTCTCAATATTGAGCTTGCTAGCGAATTTATAGTCATGGCGGCAACGTTAATGTATATTAAGAGCCGGACTTTGTTGCCAAGAAACGAACAGGCTCCAGAGGATGATGTTGATGAAGAGGATCCTAGGTGGGAATTGATAAGACAATTAGTTGAATACAAGAAATTTAAAGATGCCGCATATTATTTAGAAAGGCGTGAAGCTGATAATCAGCAGATTTTCGGTTCAGAGAGACAAGACGCAGAGGAGGATGATGAAGAACCGATTTTAAATGTTGGTATATTTGATCTTATTCGAGCCTTTCAAGGCATTCTTAAGAGATTTGAAGATGAAGAGGATTTGGCTGAGATAGCCGATGATAGATTTACTGTTAGCGATAAAATCGATTATTTAATGGTTCGCGTCAATAAAGGGGAAAAGATCAAATTTGCTGAGTTATTTGCTGAGGCTACAACGAAAGGAGAAGTAATGGTTACTTTTTTGGCTTTACTTGAACTTATTAGGCTAAATGAATTTCAAGTGCGGCAGGAGCGTATTTTAGGCGAAATAGAGATTAAGCGTAGTGGTGACGTAAAATTAGGCTAATCTCACTCATCTCTTCAATTAGGGGTTTCCGGCTTGACGGTAAGGACTCTAACTCTATAGTTATACACTTGAAGAAAGGGTGGGCCATTAGTTCCGCTCTTTTTTCGTCTTATAGTAAAAAGAAATGACAAGCGAAATTCAGGTCCTCTTTGAATATTATGAAAAAGAGAAAGGAATTGCCCGAGAAACTATGGTCGAGGCACTTTCCGTTGCTCTTCTTTCGGCTGCCCGCAAAAGTGTTGGTCCTGCGCGTGAGTTGAGAGTAGATGTTAATCCGGAAAAGGGTGATATTGTGGCAGTTGCAAAACTAATTGCATCAGAAGATGTAAAATCTCCATATGAAGAAATTTCAATGGAGATAGCTAGAAAAATCAATCCTGAGGCGCAGTTAGGTGATGAAATTGAAGTGAAAGTTACTCCAACTGATTTCGGCAGGATAGCGGCACAGACGGCAAGGCAAACGATGATGCAACAACTGCGTATCGCTGAAAAAGCAATGATTTACGATGAATTCAAGGATCGTGCTGGTGATATTGTTGGTGGTACTGTGCGCAGGTTTGATAAATCTGATGTGATGATTGATCTCGGTAAATTCGAAGGAACAATGCCTTCGCGTGAGAGGGTTTCAACAGATCAATATAGTATAGGCGATAGGATAAGGGCGTACGTGGTGGCTGTTGAGAATGGGGCAAGAGGTCCTGAAATTATTTTGTCTAGGAGTCACCCCAATTTTGTTAGAAGACTTTTTGAATTTGAAGTTAGTGAAATTGCGGATCAGACAGTGGAGATTAGAGGGATCGCTCGTGAACCTGGTTTTAGAACTAAAGTTGCTGTTTATTCTGCGGATCCTAAAGTTGATCCAGTAGGGGCTTGCGTAGGATTGAGAGGAGCTAGAGTTAAAAATATAGTCCGAGAACTTAACAACGAAAAAGTCGATATAATCAGATGGAGTGAGGATCTGACAGAATTTGTTACGGATGCACTCAAACCGGCAATTATTAGATCGATAGAAATTGACGAGGAACAGCATCAAGTCAAGGTCACTGTTGATGAGGAAGAGCTTTCAAAGGCTATTGGTAGGAGAGGGCAAAATGCTAGGCTGACTTCGAGGCTACTTGGCTGGGACGTGCAAATTGAAAAAGATGCTTCGAAGACTGAAATATTTGAAAAACGAGTAATAGATGCGGCTACAGAATTTGTAACTCACATTGGTGAAGAACATATAGATATTGATACCGCTATCAAATTAGTTAAAGGCGGCATAGTTAATCTTGAGTTTTTCTCAATGGTTGATGTTAATGACGTTGCTGAAATTCTTGAAGGAGATCAAGAATCGGCTGAAAAGATATGCGCTGCGGCAAGAAACATTGATCTAGAAAGTGATAATGATGCTGCTGCTGAAAACGAAGAAAATGACCAGTTAGAGGGATCTGATGAGGCCAAAAAAGAATCAGAGGGTGAACTAGAATCTGTTTAAAGGTACGGAATCAGCACCCATGAAAGCGAATAAAAAAATTAATGCCATCAAATTCCATACCGGAAGAATCCGACCAAAAAGATGCTAAGGAGCAATCCAATGATGCAAAATCTATAGATAAGTCTCTGAGTGGTTCAGACGACAATGGAAAGGAAGCGTTGTCTCTTTTTGAAGAGCAAGAAAAAAGAGAAGCCAGAAAAGGCAAAAAGAAAGAGCTAGAGGCGCAACCATCAAAAGTTGGGGGAATTTTACCTCCTATCTCAAAACTAATTGATGGAGCGGTTCCAGAAGATGCATCCAAAAGTGATGATGCTGGCAATGAGATCGATGATGAGAAAGTGATCCACATTAAGCCTCCCATCATTCTCAAAGATCTTGCGGATAAAATGGGGATTAAGCCATTTAATATAATTAAGGATTTAATGGCTCTGGATGTATTCGCAAGTTTAGATAGTTCGATTGAGCCAGAAGTTGCTACTAAAATTTGCTCTGATCATGGATTTGTATTTGAGAAGGAAAAAAGAGAGAAGGGTGGCGGAGTTCATAAAGTAGAAGAAGTATTTGAAGAGCCTCCTCCTCCTCCTGAGCCTGAGGCTCAAGGAGAGGATGCATTGCCTTTTAGGCCGCCAGTTGTGACTGTTATGGGTCACGTTGATCATGGTAAGACGTCTATCTTAGATGCGATTAGGTCCAGTCGGGTTGTGGCGGGAGAAGCTGGTGGGATCACTCAACACATTAATGCATATAGCGTTGATCATGACGGGGCAAAGATTACATTCATTGATACTCCTGGCCACGCTGCGTTTACGGAAATGCGCGCTAGGGGAGCTGATATTACAGACATAGTTGTTCTCGTGATTGCGGCTGATGATGGCATTATGCCGACGACTCACGAAGCTATAAGTCATGCGCGTGCCGCGGGTGTTACTATAATTGTGGCTATAAATAAAATTGATGTTCCTAATGCAGATGTGAATAAAGTGATTTCACAACTTCAGGAAAATGATCTTACTCCTGAAGATTGGGGAGGAGAGACAATATGTGTTCAAACTTCTGCTACAGAAGGTCTTGGCGTCGATGATTTACTTGGAATGATAGCATTACAGTCTGAGGTGATGGAGCTTAGAGCAAATCCTGAAGGAGACGGGAGGGGTATTGTGATAGAAGCAAGCAGCAAAGCGGGTAAAGGTTCAACTGCCAGCATTATAGTAAGAACAGGTAATTTGAAAGTGGGGGATTCGTTTATTTGTGGTCCTTATTTTGGTAAGGTAAAATTGATACTTGATGATTCAGGAAATCAGTTAAAGGAAGCGGGTCCATCAATGCCAGTAGAAGTCTTAGGCTTTAGTGGGGTTCCCAAGGTGGGTGATGAACTTGTTGTGATGGATAGTGAGAGGGCTGTAAAAAAATTGAGTGAAGAAAGGTTGGAAGAGTTGAGGCAAGAAAAGCTTACGAAGCCGCATAAGGCTCGGTTGCAAGATATATGGGCGGATGTGGGGTCTACAAAGAAAACTTTAAAAATAGTTTTAAAAGGAGATGTGCAAGGATCCCTTCAAGCGATTGAGAGCTCGCTTATGGAAATCAAAAGTGAAAAAATCGATATTGAGATCTTGCACCAAGCAGCAGGTCCAATATCAGAGTCTGATGTGTTATTGTGCAGTGCCTCTGATGGAATTATCATAGGGTTTGGCGTTAAAGTTGAAAACAAAGCCCTAAGATTAGGGAAGCAAGAGGGGGTCGAAATTCGATTGTATAGTATTATATATGAACTCATTGATCAGATCAAAGAGGCAATGCTTGGCATGTTGGACGCAGAGACCCGAGAGAAGTTACTGGGTAGGGCAGAAGTGAAACAAATATTTAAAATTAAGCGTGGTAGAGTTGGAGGATGTATCGTTAACGAGGGTCAGATTAGTCGCAAGGCTCGTGCTCGAGTCATTAGACAGGGGCAAGCAGTATATGATGGAGGGTTTCAGACATTAAGAAGATTCCAAGATGAGGCAGATACAGTTAAGACTGGTCTTGAATGTGGCATTCGTCTTGGCAATTATCTAGAGTATGAAGTTGGTGACATCATTGAATGTTACGAATTAGAGAAAGTTGAACAGACTCTCTAAAGTTGAAGTTTTAGTAATTGTATAATTAATACGAAATCTCTTTGGATTGTAATAACTAGTTATTCAGAAATAAGGTTATGAGTCAGCGCATATTACGCGTTCGTGAATTATTAAAGAGAGAAATTGGAACTTTAATCTCTCAGGATTATTCTTTCAATGGCTTGGTCACGGTTAATGATGTTGATGTAACCCCAGATTTACGCAACGGACATGTATTCATTGGAGTGATTGGATCTGACCAAGAAAAGACCAAGGTTGTCAGTACGCTGAACAAGGAGCGGGGAATGATTCAAAAAAAAATATCAAAAAGGGTAGTTATGAAGTTCACTCCCAAATTGCATTTTAAATCTGATGAATCAATAGAAAGAGGTGTGAGAACTTTAAATGTAATAGATGAATTGGATTCTTTCGATCTCGAGGCCCCTGATAAATCATTAAATAGTAATTCTGACGACTGATTAGGATTTTTGGAGCAGATGTTTGATCGTAATAATTCTTCCCTTGCTGATATAGGAACACTGATTAGGGACGCGAAAAGTGTGGTTATTATTTCTCATGTGAGACCTGATGGGGATGCTATTGGTTCTCAAATTGCTCTTGGTGCATGTCTTCAGGAACTGGGAAAGCTGGTCACTTTAATCAATGAGGACGGGTGCCCATCAAACTTAAAATTTTTAGTCGGGTCTGATAAAGTTTTAATGCCTCCAGAGAGACATATCGATGCTGATTTATGTATTGCTCTTGATACAGCAAATCATGAAAGGCTGGGAGCGGGTTGTATCGAAGCATCAAAACTTGTTAAGCCAGTTATTAATATAGATCACCATATAACCAATGAAGGATATGGAGATTTCGTGTATGTGGATCCTGACTCACCAGCTACAGCACAAATAATATATGAATTGATATCAAACGAAGGTTTTCCTTTCCCTGTCGCATCTCGTGATAGCTTATTTGTAGGCATTTCAACAGACACCGGATCCTTTAGATACCCTTCAACGGTGGCTAGAACCTATGAAGTGGGTGCTGATTTATTGCGTATGGGTGCTGATTGTGGAGCTTTATCATCCGCGATTTATGAGAGTTATCCATATAGAAGGATTGAGCTACTTAAGAAGCTTCTCGGGAATTTAAAGATGACTAGTGATGATAAAGTTGCTTCCTGGTGCCTTGATTTGCAAACTAAAGAAGAGCTTTCAATAAAGCCTGAAGACAGTGAAAATTTGTCAGACTTGATTAGAGGGATTGATAGCGTTCAAGTTGCCGTTTTTTTTGAAGAA
>SHBV01000116.1 GCA_004211885.1 Verrucomicrobiaceae bacterium | reverse complement strand
CATTATTTTCGAAGCTGATGAAACGCGAGATTATTTTATCCAGTATGATATGGGTTGCCAGCGCAGCAGTTTCTTTGACAGCGTCAGTTCCCTCAGATTTAAAATCCACTCCCATCGCCAACCCGCTTGGTCTTTCCTTGAACGAATATTTCTTATCATGGAAAACGGACAAGGGGCAAACGGCATATAGGATCCTTGTAGCAAGTGACCTCCAAAAACTCAGTGCAGGTATAGGAAATCTCTGGGACAGCGGACGCCGACATTCTCCAGACTCATCTAGGATTCCGTGCCTCGGAAAGAGTTTCCAAGACGGGGCAAAAGTGTGGTGGAAAGTACAGGTGTGGAATAATGACAAGGCAAAAAGTGAATTCAGTGAACCAGCATTAATTCAAGTAGCTAATAGTCAGCAACCGAAGCGGAACCGAGTTATCTTGTTGGGAGATTCTTTGATTTCTAGGATGGAGAAGTTTGGCTACTTTGAGACGGCAGCAACGATCCGCTGGCCCCATCATGATATTGCTTTTCGTAATCTAGGGTGGCCCGGAGATGATGTCTTCGGAACTGCTCGTGCGGAGTTTAAAGACGGTCGAAATACTAGGGCCTGGGAACCAGGACCATCGAATGGAACCGGATACCAAATTCTCATGCAACAGGTGAGAGACTCGAATGCACGTACGATTATCGTTGGATACGGAAGTGAGGTCGCTTTCGCTGAATCGGGTCTGTCCCTCGATAAATTTAAAGCTGGTTATTCACGGTTAATGAAAGACCTCAAAGAAAATGGCTCTTCTCTCATCTTATTGACTCCTCCTGCTCAGGAAGCCACCGGCTCGCCCGTTCCCGATCTGGCAGAGCGTAACAAGCGCCTTGCCGAAGCGGCTAATTTTATCATCGAATATGCTCAAAAAAATGACCACCTAGTCATTGATCTTTTCAGAAAAATCATAACACAAAAAGGTGAGACTTTGACCGAGAATGGGATGCACCTGAACGATGAAGGGTACCGAAAATTGGCAGCAGTAATGGCGAGCGGCTTGGGAATTTCAGACGGGATCGGCTCTTTGGTCACGATTGACCCTGAGGGCACTGTTTTGTCCAAGCACGGAGCAATCGTAGAAAATCCAATAACAACGAAACGCGGCATTCGCTTTGACCTGCGTCCCGATAAGCTTTTCTGCGACTTCCTTCCCAATACACACAAGGTTCTGATCAATGACGCTTCAAATAGTTATCGACTCAAAACTGATGGTGTAGAAGTTCTTAGTGGAAACGCGGCTGGCTGGCGAAAAGGCTATTTAATATCCCGCGGCCCCACTCTCAAGGACACTAATCGGCTCAGGTCCGCTATCATCGGCAAAAATCTTCAGCACCGGCGTCGACTTCGGCCACTCAACAAGACTTACATCTTTCTGTTTAGGTCCTACGAAATGGGTCACTTACGCTATGAGATGGCGGATTTTGATCGGTTAGTCGCGGCCGAAGAAGAGACCATAGCCAGACTCCGTGTCCCGCAAACTCATCGCTATACCATAGAACGGATCGATCCCTGGAAACCGGTCCATAATGATCCTGAACATGAGGTTCCCCGTCACATCCCTGAACCGGACGTGAAAGCTGAACTTGCCAGCATGACTGTTCCTGAGGGCTTCGAGCTCAACCTTTTTGCCTCTGACCCAATTCTAACTAATCCCATTAATTTAAATTGGGACACTAAGGGCCGTGCATGGGTATCAATGAGTTCCACTTATCCCCACATCAAACCAGGCAAAGAGCCCAATGACCGGATCGTTATTCTGGAGGACACGAACCAAGACGGTACGGCTGATAAGTCGACTGTATTCGCTGATGGATTATTGGTGCCTCACTCAGTGATGCCGGTCAAGGGCGGCGCTTATGTCTGTAGTGCTACCGAATTTTTGTTCTTGAGTGATACTGATGGTGATGATCGAGCTGACCAGAGGCGAGTGGTCTTCTCGGGCTTTGGGAACGCAGATGTTCACCATATGATTCACGCCTTGCGGTGGGCTCCTTGGGGTGAACTCTATTTCAATCAATCGATCTACATTAATAGCTTCATCGAAACGCGTTGGGGCAAGAGACGACTCAATGGAAGTGGTGTTTGGAGATTTCGACCCGAGACCGAGCGCCTTGAGATTTTTGCGAGGGGAGCTGTTAATCCTTGGGGCCATGCCATTGACCGATGGGGACAGTCCTTCATCACGGACGGCGCTGGCGGACAAGGGCCTCATTATACGTTCCCAGGCGCTGCCTTTCGTAGTGCAGTAGGCGCTCCCAAGACTCTCCCCGGACTCGTCCCTGGAAAGCCCAATGGGACCGGATGCGAAGTCCTCTCAGGACGCCATTTCCCAGAAGAATGGGCAGGGAGCATCGTAGAGAATGATTTCCGTGCTAACCGGACCGTTCGCTACAAACTCACCGATAACGGTAGCGGCTTTGCAGCTAAAGAAGTTGAAACACTCATTCACTCGAGCCGCCAAACCTATAGACCCGTTGATATTAAGGTCGGTCCTGACGGTGCTCTTTATGTCGTCGACTGGTACAATGCAATCATCGATCATGGAGAAGTCGACTTTCATCACCCGTTACGCGACAAGGCGCACGGAAGGATATGGCGGCTCCGGGCAAAGGACCGTCCACTCGTCAAACGCCCACACATCAGCGGGGCTCCAATCGGAGCCCTTTTAGATCACCTGAAGGCACCCGAAGACTATACCCGGACCCAAGCCAAACGCGAATTAGCAACTCACTCACAAAATGAAGTGCTACCAAAACTCAAATCATGGTTAGCCAGTTTGCCGGCCGATGATCCTGACAGAGAACATCACTTACTCGAAGCGCTCTGGCTACGAGGAACCATGAATGCACCTGACGAGGAATTATTACGCAAGGTCTTAAAATCTACCGAGGCACGGGCAAGAGCCAATGCCGTTCGAATACTATTTCATTGGAGAAATCACATAACAAATCCGCACGAATTATTCCGCACTGCGATCGACGACGAGCATCCCCGAGTACGCCTAGAGGCTGTGAATGTGTTACGCGAATTGGGTTCTTTGGAATCTGCCAACATTGCTCTTGGAGCGTTGCGTCAGTCACGGGACAAATGGCTAGAATACGCAATTTGGCTTACTGCCCGTGAGTTGCGTGATGATTGGCTACCGGCCCTCGAGGCGGGAGAAACCGTGTTTGGTGGAGACACTGATCAGTTACGGTATGCGCTCGAAGCGACTGGTGATTCCCGGGCCACCGAATCCCTGGTGACTTTACTGCAGAACGGTAACATTAATGCCACTAATTTACCGAACGTTGTCAAGACCGTTACTGGGCTAGGTGGAGTCGAGGAAATTGATATGGTCCTGTCCTTGGCCGAAAAGCAACCGACCCTTCTGATCCCGATAGTCGCTGGCGCTCGTAACAATAAGGCCATACCAAAAGGCATCAAAAACATTCTCCCGCTTTTAGAGCATCAAGATTCAGAAGTCCGCCGAGCAGCCGCAGAACTGACAGGCATATGGGGAATTACGGACGCTGGTGAATCGTTAGAGAAACTAGTACGCAATACTGAAAAAATTCAAGAGCGCCTCACCGCAGCTAGGGCCTTAGGCCGTCTGAAACACTTTGACCGTTTAGCTAACCTTGCAAACTCAAATCAGAATCAGCCGATTCGTATCGCAGCCACAGCCATCTGGGCCGAAAATCAACCCGAAAAAGCTCGTGAATCGGTGATCGAAATATTTGCAAAGGCATCCACCATTCAAGAAATTGAGCCTCTTTTCTTATCTTTCATGAACCGGCAGTCCGGCGATAAGCAATTGCAAGAAGCTCTACAAAACACAACCATTAAAGAAAGCATTGCCATTGAGGGGATCCGCCTCATCAGGTCATCCGGCCGCGAATTCCCCGAACTCGTTACGGTGCTGACTAGAGCTGGAAATCTTAAACCTGTTCCTCTAGATCTTTCCCAAAAAGATCGAAAAGAACTGCTTAGCAAAGTCGCAATTAGCGGCAATCCGGAACGTGGAAAGGAAATCTATAATAGAAAATCAACGGCCTGCACAGTCTGCCATCAAATTGACACGGCAGGTGGATTAGTGGGACCGGAACTTTCATCAATAGGAGCCTATGCCCAACCAGCCGCTATACTCGATTCGATTCTGAGTCCTAGTAGGGACATCAAACAGGGATATGAAACTGTTCTAGTTACTAAACAAGATAATACGATCGTAGCGGGAATTTTTCAGCGCCGTTCCGACACTGCTACTCTTATCCGTGAAACTACAAATAAGATCGTACCGATCCCGAACGGCGAAGTGAAAAAGATTGAAAAAAGCCCAGTATCGCTTATGCCTCCAGGCCTCACTTTGAGTCTTCGGCGGGACGAACTCGTTGACCTTCTCAGTTTTCTAGTGAGCCTTGACGGGACCACTGAAAAAACAGAAAGAAACGATTAATAATTGGGCAGGCAGGGTTCGAATCCGCAACGAAGAATTACTGTACTTGAAAATACATTCTGCAATGTTCAAGAATCAATAAATATAAACTTGTCATGAAACGAAGAGACGCACTCACAGGATTGGCACTTGGGTTAAACTCATCCTCTGCCATAGCAGGTCATTTGTTTAATAATTCAACTAAGGAGCTGAAGGCCGACCTCGTTGTGATCGGGGGCGGCCTGGGCGGATGCGCTGCCGCATTGAGTGCCCTCAGATCAGGACTGCATGTTATATTGTGCGAAGAAACAGATTGGCTTGGAGGACAGTTAACGTCCCAAGGAGTTCCTCCCGATGAACACAAATGGATTGAGCGGCATGGATGCACTAAAAGTTACAGATCATTCAGAAATTCAGTAAGAGAATATTACAAAAAAAATTATAACTTAACCGCACGAGCAAGGGACAGGGCCCTGCTCAACCCCGGGAACGGATCAGTGTCCAGACTGTGCGGAGAACCAAAGGTCTACCTGAAATGCATCGAAAGTCTATTTGTAGAATATTTAAATAAGAAAAAATTAATTCTCCTTAAAAATACAATCGCAAAATCAGCGCAACTGGAAAGAGATGAAATCATCAGCATAGAAGTTGAGAATCAACTGACTGGAGATTCACTCATTCTGAATGGCCGTTTTTTTGTGGACTCGACAGAGTTAGGTGATCTGCTACCGATCACTCGCTGTGAGCATTTGGTTGGCACTGAGGGGAAAGAGGCGACAGAAGAATTACACATGCCTGAAAGGGCTTCCGAGAAGAACCAGCAAGCCTTCACAATGTGCTTTGCGATAGAGCACAGATCAGGAGAAAACCACACCATAGCCAAACCGGATAATTATAATTTTTGGAAAGAATTTATCCCGAAAATGACTCCGCCCTGGCCAGGAAAGCTGTTGGATTTCAAATATACCCACCCCTCCACAGGAGTAGCGAAAATCTTGGGCTTTAACCCTGAAGGCCCTCACAAATTCGGCATTATCAATTTGTGGAAATACCGCCGCATAATAGCAAAAGAAAATTTCAATGATCAGAGCGGAATGAGAGACCTAAGTTTAATCAATTGGCCACAAAATGATTATCTACTGGGAAACTTAACCGGCGTGAATCGAGTCGAAAGAAAAAAACATATACAACAATCTAAGGAGCTCAGTAAGTCGTTATTGTATTGGTTACAAACTGATGCTCCAAGGAGTGATGGCAAGACAGGATGGCCAGGGCTCAGATTAAGAAAAGATGTTTTTGATACTGACGATGGAATGGCCAAATATCCATATGTGAGAGAATCGGCAAGAATCAAAGCTCTCACTACCATTAGAGAACAAGACTGCGGCCGTGAAAACAGGGCCCTAGTACTAGGCTCAGATCAATCCAAAGTAAGGTCAAAGCAATACCATGACTCGGTAGGAATTG
>SHBV01000115.1 GCA_004211885.1 Verrucomicrobiaceae bacterium | reverse complement strand
GAAGTGTAATAAAATAGTTAAAACAGCTTTAATTATGCCAAGCAATTAAAGCGTCACCACCAAAAGTGACAAGTACTAAGTAGTGAATTTTTGCGAAGATTGGACGCTCAGCTTATTTGATGAATTGAGCCAATTCTTGGTTTTTCATTTACCCTCTGAAGGTTAGGCGCTTGTTGTTGCCGAAAACCTGTTAAGCGATGGTGAAATCAGTGAGAAGGGTTCGGAAATTATATTTTACGTGATCCACGTAAAATATATCTTAGAGTTCTCAATTCCAATATCTAACGCTTGTATTATTTATCCTAAAAATGAGGATGCAGAATAAAAGTTAAGGACTCAAGAGGTGTCCTAGGCGCTTAGATCAATAACTACTGTAAGCTTAAATAAATTAAGCCTCTGCCTCTACGGGTGCTTCCGCTTCGGTAGCCTGAACAAATTGATCGACCCAGGAGATGTATGCCATAGGAGCAGAATCGCTCTCACGTGGTCCCAATTTAGTGATCCTTGTGTATCCTCCGACCCGATCAATTGATGCCGTGGCAATTTCATTGAAGAGTGTTGAGACACTTTTCTTTTGTCTTAAGAAGGCTAATGCCTGACGACGATAATGGACTCCCTTTGCTTTTTCTCCAGCTGAATCTGCAGCGATACCCTTTTTCCCTAGGGTGACAAGCTTTTCGACAACGGGCCTGAGGGCCTTTGCTTTTGCTAAAGTTGTTTTGATCTGGCCCTCTTCAATTAGACTGCAAGCTTGATTAGCTAGCAGAGATCGGCGATGGGCTTTTGGGCGCTGAAGTTTGCTGGTTTTATTACGGTGTCTCATGAGATTGCCGGTTTTATTGTCACTTTTTGCAGCTAGGCGCTGCGCGAGGGGTGCCCATTATAGGTCAACAATGCCCTCGCGCAACGCGAATTTGTTCACTTATCTAATGAATTTTATGTTATTCGTCCAAGTTAGCGGCAATGAGGTCCTCAAGTCCTGGGCCTGCAGTTTGCAATGGAGTATGCAAGGTCGCGGCTCCGAAAGCTTGCTCCAATAGACTTGGATCGAGTTGCATTCCAAGAGAAAGTCCGAGTTCTTGGAGCTTTTCTTTAATTTCGTTCAGGGACTTCTTACCAAAATTACGATACTTAAGCATTTCAGCCTCTGATTTAAGGGCCAGTTGTCCTACTGATGTGATGTTTGCGTTGTTCAAGCAATTTGCAGCACGGACAGAGAGTTCAATCTCATTAACGCTCATATTGAGAAGTTTACGTAGCTCGGCATTTTCCTCACTTTCAGATTCTGGCTTGTTATCGAATTCGATTTGATCGTCATCGTAGTTAACGAAAACGTCAAGGTGATGACGCAAGATTGCGGAGGATTGAGTGAGGGCTTCGTGGGGCTCAAGGCGACCATCAGTCCAGACCTCTAGGATGAGTTTATCGTAGTCAGTCCGTTGTCCAACACGGGTATTATCGACTGAATATTTAACGCGGGTAACGGGTGAAAATATAGAATCAATTGGAATGACTCCTATGGGCATGTCCGTTCTATTGTTGTCCTCTCCGCTTGCAAATCCTCGACCAACGCGGACTTCCATCTCACATTCGAAAGTGGTTTTGCGATCCAGAGTACAGATGACCTGGTCCTTATTAACGACTTCGTACTGAGCATCCTCAGTGATGTCGGCGGCAGTGACTTCGCCTTCCTTAGTGACTTTGATGTCTAGCATCTTTGGGTCCTTGTTCTCAAAGTGCTTGAACTTCACCTTTTTAAGGTTGAGTACGATATCAGTCACGTCTTCAACGACACCAGGAAGGCTTCCGAATTCATGTTGTGCACCTTTGATTTTTACTGATGTGATTGATGCTCCTTCGAGGGACGATAGGAGTACCCTCCTCAGGGAGTTTCCGACCGTGTGCCCGTATCCGGCATCAAATGGTTCAGCTGTGAAGCGTGAATAGGTTTCAGTGGCTGTATCTTCGTCTTTAATGAGGCGATCCGGCATTTCGAACCGAGCTAATCTTACTGGCATTTTTCTTTTTTGGGTTTGCCGGGTTCCCCCTGGCGAGTGAGGTGAACTAGAATAGATTTTTCCAGCACCCAGGGACCTACGGCAGCTTATATATCTCGCAGGCGGATATTTTGGAGGGGAAACCCTATTTTGCAAGTAGGGACTTTCCTAATTACATAAAAATTACTAATTAAAATAAAAAAACCCGCCTTTCGACGGGTTTTTAAAATTATTTATCCTAAATTTAGGATGAAAATTACCAGCTCTGAGTTCTGCCGTTGCTGAATTTACTTTGGAATCCAAGTTCAGGGGCAAGCTCAGCGTATCCGTGGTTCAAGTCCCACCAGATATTTTTTCCACCATAGTCAGGACCATAGCTACCTTTGTATGTTTCGATCGGGAAAGTCACAAACTCAAAGACTCCATAACCAGTTCTCACTAGGCTACGATAAGCTCCGTTGATTAATCCATAACTAGCTGCATATACAGTACCTTCTTCTTCAACGTTTCGTCTCCAAGTCGTTGGGACTTCATTAATTCCGAAAAGTATGTTTCCGACTGCACGGGAAAGTTTACGTATTGGGGTTTGTTTGCCTCCAGGAGGTGACTGAATGTCCGCGATGGAAGTTCCAGATACCAGAAGGCTCGTAGCTAAGGCAAAAACGATAAGTTTTTTCATTATTTATGTATTAAGATTAGCTTCGATAACTGATCTTTGACAAGCTGAAATTTCGAAAAATTGTGAATCTTTTATCGATTCGAGTAGGGATTGGTGGAATTAAGCAAAATTACGCAGTATTTCCCATTGCGATTACCTCTCCTCGTTCCTATTGTGCGCAATCAATGCAAGAGCAGGTTCAAACATTAGTCGATGCAGGTCGATTAGACACAAAATTAGGTGAAAAGGTTTCTCAGTTGGAGCCGGGTGTTTTTTGCCTTCATAAAAGCTGGGGACCCGGAGTCATAAAAGAATGGGATCTTTTTGGCGATAAAATGATTATCGATTTTGAGGGTAAGCCTGGGCATGGAATGAAGTTGCAATTTGCAGCTAATTCACTCGAAGCATTAGATAATGATCATATCTTTGCAAAGTTTGTAGCTGATCCTGAATCGACGAAGCAATTTGCAATAGATGACCCTATTAGCTTTGCTTTTGAGGTTCTAAGCAGTTTTGGAGGTTCTCTTTTCCTCGATCACTGGGAAGATAGAATTAAAGGAAGGATCGTTCCTGATGAGAAATATAAGAGTTGGTGGGAGTCAGCGAAGAAGAAAATAAGGAGTGATCGCCGATTTGTTTTACCCTCGAAGCGGAACCTGCCATTTGAGTTGAGAGATGACGATGTTTCTCCAGCAGATGCTTTGATTGGGGATTTTGGGCAAGCGAAAGATTTCAAAGCTAAAATTTCAGTTTTAGAGGCAATAGGAAAAGATCTTTCGGCATTTGATGAGCCTGCAATTCAATTAGAGGAAATACTAAAGTCGATTTCTCCTATGGTGATTGTGGCTATTAGGCGCTCTCCCGGAGCCGCGGTTGAGCTTTTAATTGCGAGGGATGATTTGTTAGAAAAGATTGAAGGTATTGATTTGGGTGAGATCACAAAGCTGAGTGATGTTCTTCGCGATAATAAGAAGAAGTTTCCTGAAATATTAAAAGGCATGGGAGTTGGAAGGCAGCGGCAGGTTTATGATGCTATTAAAGATGCGTACAGCGATGAATGGGCCAATGAATTAATTACCTGTATGGAGGGATCTGGAGCGCGAGCCATAGGGGAGATTACGAAATATCTTTCGGAGAATGGGGAAGATAAACTTTTATCAGACCATCTTATGACAGGTCTAGCTCAGAGAAGTTTAGGTTTTGAGGTGGTAGCTTGGATCTGCAAAGAGCGTAAAGGATTATCCGAAACGGCCTTCGCCCATAAAGGAATATCAGCTTCGATCATTGGTGCCTTAGAAAGGGACCATCTGGATGAGACGACTCCGAAAACAAATAGGTTACATGACCTCTTAATTGATGATGCGGAATTAATACCAGACTTGCTTGTTGATAGTGACAATGCTGAGATCAGGCATTTTACCCGCAGAATTCAATCGACGCCAGTATTTGAAGGCTTAAATAAAAATTCTCTACTTGCTCGAATCGTTAAGAAATTTCCATTAGTTGAAGATCTAATAACAGGAGAGAAAAAAGAAAAGAAAGGTGGTCAAGAGGCGGAGGAGGAAAAAACTACGAGCCTCATTGTTTCTTGGGAAAGTTTACAGGCGAGGCAAGAGAAGCTTGATGATATCATCAATAAGAAGATTCCTGAAAACTCAAAAGAAATTGGCATTGCTCGAGAGTATGGTGATTTGAAGGAGAATTTTGAATTTAAGGCAGCCAAGCAACAGCAGGCGGTTCTGATGCGACAAAAAGCAGAGCTTGAGGCGGAAGTTTCAACGGCGAGAGGTACTGACTTTAGTGATGCGAATACTTCTAGCGTTTCAGTAGGCACTATCGTTGAATTGGAAGACGTGAACAGTGGGAGCTCTGAGTCTGTCACTATGTTAGGGGCATGGGACACTGACACGGATAAGGGTATTATTTCATACCTTTCTGGTATGGGTAGCGCGATGCTGGGCAAGTCAACTGGTGATGAGATCGAGCTTCCTACTGAAAAAGAAGGGGAGACAAGGCTTGTTCGGATTAAAGCTATTACTGCATACGCTAAAGTAGATTCTTAAACTTTTATAATTGCGGGTTTTTCAAATGTCATTCATTCAAGGTGAGATGATTTCCTGTGCTTTTTTTCGAATTTAAAACTATAAGAAATTAACATTAATCAATAAAGATAATACATATGTCAGCTACCCAAATCATTGAAGTTAAAGGCAGAGAGATAATTGATTCTAGAGGAAATCCAACGGTCGAAGTTGATGTGAAGCTCGAGGGTGGAGGATTTGGTCGTGCTGCGGTTCCTAGCGGGGCGAGTACTGGTGAGCATGAGGCCTGGGAACTTCGAGACGGTGATGATTCTAGGTACAGAGGTAAAGGCGTTAAGGGTGCTGTATCCAACGTGAATACGAAAATTGCAGAAGCCCTGATTGGGCAGGACGCAAATGATCAGAGTGGGATTGATGATATTATGCTGCAATTGGATGGGACTCCTAATAAAAAGGTGCTTGGAGCCAATGCTGTTCTTGGAGCTTCTCTAGCTAATGCCAAAGCGGCGGCATTGGCGGCAGGGCTTCCACTATACAAACACCTGGGAGGTGATGAGGCTGTCACGCTTCCAGTTCCTATGATGAATATTATTAATGGGGGAGAGCATTCAGATGCGCCGATTGATTTCCAAGAGTTTATGATAATTCCTAAAGAGGCTCCCAGTTTTTCTGAAGCGCTTCGTTACGGAGCGGAGATTTTTCATTCTCTTGCTGGGGTCCTTCATGACAGAGGATTGTCTACGGCGGTTGGTGATGAGGGCGGGTTTGCTCCCAATTTAGAATCAGCTGACGATGCTCTTGCTGTTATCGCTGAAGCGGTAGACAAGGCAGGTTATTCTTTTGGCGATCAGATTGCAATTGCTTTGGATGTTGCTTCTAGTGAGTTCTTTGATTCGGAGAAACAGCGTTATGTGTTTAAAAAATCAGATGGGTCAGAGCGCACTGCCGAAGAGCTTGTCGATTATTACGCGGAGTTACAGAGTAAGTATCCAATAATTTCAATTGAAGACGGGTGCGATCAAAATGATTGGGAAGGATGGAAGCTCCAAACAGAAAAAATCGGTGAGAAGACCCAATTAGTAGGAGATGACCTTTTTGTTACAAATGTTGATTTTCTACAAAAAGGGATCGATTCAAATACGGCCAACTCTATTCTAGTTAAGGTAAATCAGATAGGTTCTCTTTCAGAGACTTTGCAGGCAGTCTCATTGGCTATGGAAAATGATT
>SHBV01000114.1 GCA_004211885.1 Verrucomicrobiaceae bacterium | reverse complement strand
GACACCAGAAAGCCCTTCAGGAACCTTTGCCTGATCATAATTATCTCTTCCCCACGCCACTACTGTACCATCCTCTTTGAGTGCAAGATTGTGAAATCCTCCCGCATCAATGGCTCCGACTCCGCTCAGACCCTCTAACGCCTTTCCTTGACCATATGAGTCATTACCCCACGCAACAACTTCCCCATCACTCTTAAGTGCCAAAGAATGATAGTACCCTGCAGAAATGGCAACAACATCAGCCAAGCCTTCCGGAACGCTACTCTGCCCGTAATCGTTTCTTCCCCATGCAACTACTGTCCCGTCCTCTTTGAGCGCGAGGCTATGCTCTCTTCCTGTCGCAATCGATTTAATTTCACTTAAACCATTAGGTACACTTATCTGCCCATAATTATCTCTTCCTATTCCAATGACTGTGCCGTCCTCTTTGAGAATCAGCGTGTGAGCATGGCCCGCCGCAACGGCATTGGCCGGACCCAAGTCATCAGGTAATGTTATTTGACCATAATTGTTCCTGCCCCACACAGCAACAGACCCACCTTCAGTTACCGCTACTGAATGATAATAGCCTCCATCAATGGAGATGATCCCTTTCAGTTCAGAATCAATACTAGCTTGTCCATAATTGTTCCAGCCCCAGGCAAGACAATTTCCCTCCTCCATGAGAACCATGTTGTGATAGTACCCGGAAACTAAAGAGACTGGAGGAGCACCACTCAAATCAACTCCTGGTCCTATAAAATAACCATTGACTGTCCCGGTCCCATCTGGGCCAATCTCAGCTCTGATCGGGTTGGAACAGATTAAAACAAATAAAAATAACAGTTTATACCTCATTGATACCGATTGTAGAATAAGAACTATGATAAGAATATTATGAATAGATAGTTAATATTTTATTATTGATCAGAAAAAGACACAGGAAAATTTTGCCATATTAAATCTAGTGGTTCTTTATCACTTAATTTACCTGACTGAGACTTTTCGGCATTCACTTCTCCTCCATCATCTTTTAGGTTCCAACCTACCCCGTAAATGCGGTATCTGCCTTCACTTTCATGCACATAATAATAGGACTCACCAGTGAAGACATCATGGGGAAGCTCTGTTCCAAGCTCATTAAGACGCTCTGGGTACTTTCCTTTTTTTAGATAATAAACCTCTAAAGCACAGGCGATACGTGCCTGATCAACTAAATTCTGCATTTCACCGATCTTTTTAGCTGCTGGTACCGGATTTGAAAAAAATAAACTAATTAAAAAATTATAAGGATGCAGTTTATCGAAGTCCTCTTCCTCAAAGTACCGACCAAATTTTCTGGCTTCATCCGGAATGATGCGTCTCGATTTTAAATCAACTATCCCTTCAAAATATTTCAAATACAGCTCATTGGTACGTGCCTGACTACCATTAATGAAAGCCGATGGTGATATGTAAAACCATTTCAAAGGTTTTAACCTAAAACTCCCATTGCCGACCAAAGCTATAGGGACACCAAAAGAAGCAAGGGATGCAGTGAAATTATCAGGCCTATGATCTAATAAGCCTCCTAAATAATGGTGGATTTGATTCAATAATTGACGCTCAAAGCGCATCGCACTCTCCATACCTTCCAAATAATTTATACTCCCAAGAATATCTTGCAGAGAATCTAACTGGTCTGGGCTCCAACTCTTCTTTGCTAAACCTTCCCATAAAGGAACAAGAGCTAATTTCATTAAAGCGATACGGTACAATTGAGAAAATAAACCAAGTTCATTTTTGTTTAGCTCAGCCAAGAAGATTGACATCTTTAGATCTGAAAAAGCAGAATTCACATTGCCATTTTCCAGATGAGCTAAAGATCTTATATTAAACCACCATTGAGCATTCCGATGGGGAGAAAAATTAGACGCATTCCCAATAACATTTTCAATGTCTTTTACTTTATCAAAATTCTTTACCTCATATCTACTGTCTATTCGATAAAATGGCCTCTGCTTTGAGCCGTTTGCAAGTAATCTCAGACCCTCGGAAACCTTACCAATAGCCAATAGCACATCATCCGCGGGTTCACCAGCATCCTCAGGTTGAGACCACAGTTCAATGCCATTGTCCCTGAAAAATTTTTGAACAGAACTCAGGTCATGACCATGATAGAGTTCTGGACCATTAGACCCCAAGGAAGAAGACCAGTTCCCATCTTCAGGGACGTTAAGAAAATTTAAAGCTGCCTCGTGTTCCTCCAAATTGAGAGGAGTGACTCCATCCGGTTTGTATTCGAGCAGGGGTTTGAGTGGCGCCACATAGGCAAAATTCTTATCTTTAGGAACTTGATCTGGAATAATATCTCGAAAATCAAAACTTAAGCCTTTTTGTTCGCATTCCTTACGCACTGACTTCCATAAAGCATTAACTCGAAAAGTGTTTATCTCCCTAATAATAATTAATATCAGAAAGATTCCTATTATTCCCAGAACTAGAACTTTTATCCTCTTTGTCAGCCTCCTATTCAATTTTTTAATTAGATAAGGATTAACGGTATCTAACCTCAAACCTGTAAAAGACTTTCTCTTTCTGAAGGACCTGATTAGAGATTTTCCATGAGGTGCGATCCTCACCAATAGCTTCAAAACCGTCACCTTTCCAAACCCTCAGTTCCTCACTCCATTGTGGAACAATCAGAACATCATCTGCCCCTTCCCTTCTCTTCATGGAAAGGGTTCCATTAATAACATTAAAATCAGGGCCCTCTTCAATCGCGTATTGAATGAGGTCATCACTATTATGATTTTTCCCACTCTCAAATCCTGGACTACCGCCATCAGATCCGGAAGCTCTCCAACTCTCTGGATCAGAATGATCAGGCCCACTCAAGGAATTCATAAGAACCAGACTCGGCCCCTGACCGTCAGGACTCTCAGGCCAAGGTGATTTATCATCATATTTGAAACTCTGAATCTCGACTCCTTCCGAATCAACGAGAGTCACTCTTTCCCCACCATTATTTAAATTACCATTAAACTGGCCCACTACTTCAAGGTCAGGCCAGTCAACACGAAGTGCATCAGGATCCGAAGCGATGACAGCTCTCTTGCCTGGACCAAGGGTAAAGTCTACTGGGAACTCAAAACTAATCCCGTTATCAAATTTTACTCCCGTCAGATTAATCTCTTCGGTCTGGGAAATGTTCATTAATTCAATAAATTCATCACCCTCATTCTTAAGTGAGGGATGATACATGATCTCGGAAACGACAAGGTTCTTAGAAGTTGGCCTAGAACCAACAATGAAGGTCGCCTCATTCATCGGTGACCACTCATTACCGTCAAGTGCACGCGCACGAACTACCGTAGTCCTGTCCATCGATATCGTGTCTGCAGCTTCGAGTGAATCTCCTGCAAGTTCCGGAATGATAAGAAAATCAGAACTCCCTGAACTATCATTGAGGGCATGAATTGCCAAGACATTATCTCCCCTCACTAGAAGGTTCTTATGAAAGGTAATGTCACTATATTTAAAAGTCATGGCCTCGTCATCATTCGGTGATGCCGTTGCCGTTGAATTCCATGCCAATTGGTCCGGAGCATTTTGTTCAGCGACTCTGACCCCGTTCAGGTAAACCACAAAACCATCATCTGACTTCATTCGAAGATAAAGACTTATGAAATTTGCTGGTTCAACAACCTCAAAAGGAATCCGGACATAGGCAGAGGAATTAATGCCCCGCATCTCATCATAAAGGTCCAGGGAAATTAAGTCCCGGTACCTAGTTCCTCTATCGTATCCAATACCAGAATTTCCCGCGGTCCATTCTGAATCATCATATTCAGGTAAGAACCAGTCCTGACTCTTGGTCCCGTCCAGAGGCACATTGACACGTAACGCTGCACCCGTCTCTATGAGTGAGAGAATAGTACGCCCACCTGAAACCATGATCGCATCAGGATTGACCTCTCCTCCAACGAGCCTAGGGTCAGACCCATCAGTGGTATAATAAACGACACTCTCAGAATCAAATTTAAGCTCAAATTCAGGACTCACTACTCCACCACGTTTATTGAACTCAGGCGCAAGCGTGTCAGGATAAAGACCATGGCTACGCAGTTGCGAAAAGAGAACTGATTGCCTCCCGGGAAAATAATTATCAATCATCCTCTGGTCCATTAGATCCCAGTTATCCTGTACGGTTCGGAGCCCCTGTCCTCTCGAATCGCCCCATCGCGCTGATTCAGCGAAGAGGGCAGGACGGACCATCTCAGCTAACTTATTCCAGCGATTGATATTATTTTCCACAGTCATTGCCCCGTCATGATTAAAGTGCTCATAAACACGATCCGCAAATCGGACCCTATATTCAGCATTCCGACGTATCGGAATTTCTATTTCACCGGGGGACTCGGTCCACCAGTTATGTCCTGGACTGCTCTGTACTTTATTCCCGTTATTCGGATTCGCCGCACCCAAGGCAATGTCATTGTCCCAGGTAAAGAATTGAAAACCAGTCGTGCGTCCTTCGACCCGGTCCCTGATCACGTAATAATTACCAGGCCAATCAACCTGAGCATGATAATAACCGTTAATCGAGTAATCGATCAGGTTGTCCACATCAAGGAGTACCGGGAACTGAGGATTAAGTGAACCGTCAGGATTCTTTCCCTGAACCCGTTGATAACTCGCATGACTTGTCAGCCCTGACCTTGCGGCCGAGAGTAATTGGTCCCAGATACGAATCGATCCCGCAATTGATCTGTCCGGGCAGCAAAATTTCACCACATCATATTCGGTCCGATCACCGCCAAGATGAGTCTCAGCAAAATCATCATCGGGGCGTTCAGTCGGATTATAAAGACCCCAATACATACCGTTCAGATAGACATGGGCATAAGTGCCACGGACCGCGGGCTGACCCATCGCCTTTTGCGATCTCTTGGACCACTCATCACCTATGTATAAAGCACTTCCGAAACCCTGATATTCAGTGACCCAGGCATCACGGATATTGCCGCGCAAGGCAATAGTATTGAACTCGTTGGGCCCCTCTGAACCTAGTAGAGGATATTTCATCTTACTGTCCCCGTACTCTTTCTTGAACAATAAACGCATGTTCAGCTTTGTGGTCGTGCTCAGATTGCGTGACGTGAAACCCATGACACGTAGCCCAGCATTGGTCTGATAATCATCATCCCCTTCACCATTAATAATCTCCACGGAAACTGGCCGCTCCCACTGACTCCCACGACCACTCGGGTTCTGGTAAATTCCCCTACGACGGTCAAATATATTATCCTTATCAGTAACGATAGAAATGGTCGTTATCGATTTGAGCGAATCTGCTATAGCTGACTTGGCCTGAGATAAGGAATAATTGGCATTACCGGCAGCGCGCCTAAAATCAACAGGATCATTATCCATCCCATAGTCAGCACTGACCCCGGCCCAGCTAGATGGGTACCCTTGCGGGTTATTCGTCTGAACCGCGACCCTTTCGGGAAACAAATAAGTCTGAGTATCCACATTGGTCGACGTGAAATTATCCTTAAATGCTATGGCCCTGAGTACTGTCGTGTCATTGATATTAATGGGTCCATCATATAGAATCCCTTTCGATTCACTCGGCTCAGAACCGTCCAAAGTGTACCTGATCTTGGCCCCTTCAGTCTCGGTGCTAATTTCAAGATCAAAGGGGCTATCATAAAAGCCCCGATTGACACTAAATTTCGTGTCACGAACCAGACCATCGATCAGTTTTCCGTTAAGACTCCCCGGACTAGGGACCAAGAAAAATCCATTCTTGGGAGAATTGAGATCGGTTTTTTTGGCTGTAATCTCAGGGGAAATAAGAAAATCCGAACTGGTCCTCGAGGCATTGAGCCCATGAATGGCCAGGACATTCTGACCCTCGATCAATGGACCAGAGACAGGATAATCAAAAAAGGTAATCGCATCATCCTCATTCGACCGGTTCAATGTTGCCTCTGAATTCCATTGTGGATTTTCAGGAGAGCTCATTGATTTAATTTCCGTCCCGTTCAGATACGCAATGAAACCATCTTCCCACTTCATTCTTAAAATTAAATTACTTATTCCGCTCAGATCATTAATGACAAATGGTACCCGAATATAAGCTGATGCATTGACTCCACGCATAGAATCCAATAAGTCACCTCCTTCACCGATGTGGGGTATATATTTATCGGACCTGTCATAACCGATTCCCGTCTTACCCGTTGCCCAGGAAGAATCATCAAACAGAGTCCCGGTCCACCCTTCGATGGGCCCTCCCGGAACGATCCATTTTGCATTTTCTCCGGAACTTAAAAATTTCACATCCTCAGGGTCTCCGTATCCGCTA
>SHBV01000113.1 GCA_004211885.1 Verrucomicrobiaceae bacterium | reverse complement strand
AAACTCTGAATATTAGGTATTTAAGCGGATTCTAGGTCAAATGACGGAAACTATTCTTTTCCAATCAAAGTATGCCATTTAGAAACCCAATTTGGCAGTTACAAAGATTATGGAAAGATTATCTGAAAATACCAAAAAAAACTATTATACCCCGATTAATAGATGCTATTTCTATGAATTTGTGACATCTTTTGCACCCCCCTCAACCTTCATTGATCCAATTCTCCTACTCGAGCCGTTAAACGTGTATGAGATCCCGGATCAGGGCAGTTGTTGTCGGTAACATTGACAATGAATAAGATTTTTTCAAATACAGCTAAGCGTTTTCAATCGTCCGTAGATGATGATATCGAGAAAGCTATCAACGAAGCCTCGACTGGTCAGCGTCCAGTCATTGAAGAATTATTGAATCGTGATTTGGTCCCTGAGGAGGAATTTCTTAAGAGCCTTGCTGAAGATCTTCATTTGGGCTGGGAAGCGGAACTTAAACCCATTAATAAACGAAAGTTAAAGGAAGTCTGTTCTGCAAAAATTGCTTTGAAACATCGTTTGCTTCCCCTTTCATTTGGTGACGGTTCTGAATTGATTGAAGCTGAGGATCCTGATGACGCGAGCGATACGTTGCCCGAGCAGCCCGGTGGAGAAGATGAGCAAGAGGATAAGGAGGCTCCAAGTGATCAACTTCGCCTGCGCATTGCGACTTATGATCCATTTAATTATCTTGCTCGTCAGGCAGCGAGTCAGGCCATTAATTATCCTATCGAATGGACCATGGCTTCTAGGACAAGAATCCTTCAGGGCATTCAGGAGCTTTATGGCGTGGGCGCTGATACCTTTGAACAGATACTCAAAGGTCGTGATCTCGACATGGACTCATTGGACATTGATAAGGACGAGGCGAATGTCCTTGACGAAGATGAGGACGAGGAAGCGTCCGTCGTCAAGTTTGTCAATCAGATCATCCGTGAAGCTCTTGATCAACGGGCCACAGACATACACGTTGAACCATTGCATTCGGACCTTAGGATTAGGTACAGAATCGATGGGAAGTTACATGACGTTGCTGTGCCCGAAAACATCAACGCATTGCAGAGCTCTGTGATTGCGCGTCTAAAGATCATGTCGAAACTTGACATTGCAGAGCGACGATTGCCACAGGATGGACGAATTAATCTTTCACTCGAGGACCAGCAAATTGATGTGCGTGTTGCTACGATTCCTACCGTTGAAGGTGAGAGTGTTAGTCTTAGGCTGCTGAACCAAGAAAAATTTAATCTGGACCGTCTCGGACTCATCAAGCATACTAGGTCCCGCGTTGATCAGCTCTTGTCGATGTCAAATGGCATTATTCTTATCACGGGCCCTACCGGTTCAGGTAAGTCTACTACCCTGTACACTTTTCTTTCGGAGCTCAATAAGTCTGAGACCCGCATAGTCACCATAGAGGACCCGGTCGAGAACAAGCTTGACGGAGTCATGCAAATTGCAGTTAAACCAGAAATTGATCTGACATTTGCGCGTGGATTACGAAGTATCTTACGAGGTGATCCCAACATAGTGATGATTGGTGAGATGCGTGACCTTGAGACGGCAGAGATTGCTGTCAGAGCTTCACTGACTGGTCACCTCGTGTTCAGTACACTTCACACTAATGATGCCATAGGTGGTATTTCTAGACTCACGGACATGGGAGTCGAACCTTTTTTAGTCTCTGCTTCGGTCCGCGCTTTTCTAGCTCAAAGGCTCGTTCGTCGTCTCTGTCCTTCCTGCAAGGTGCCTCATGAATACACACAGGAGCACCTCGATAGTATTGGTTTTCCAAAGGGTGAGGAGGGTCAGATGTTTGTGGCTAATGAAACGGGCTGTGACCGTTGCAGGAACAGTGGCTATCTTGGCCGGCTTGCGATTTATGAAATTTGTCTTGTGACACCAGCCATCGAAGACCTGATCGTTAGTGCGGCCTCCTCAGCGGAGATAAAGAAAAAGGCAACAGAAGAGGGATTCATTAATATGCGTGATTACGGTTGGTACAAGGTCCTGAGCGGAGACACGACTCTCGAGGAAGTGATGTCAGCGACTACCGTTGAATTAAAAATAGAAGGTTAATTATTATCCTTAAGAAACAATATTTAAGAAATTAATTAAAGAATACGGTGCCTACTTTTGCCTATAAAGCCCTCAGGGTAGACGGAACTCAGACCAGTGGTGAACTGGATGCGAGTGACCGTCATGGTGCCATGGATCTATTGGACAGGGGAGGCTTACAGCCCCTCAACCTTGATCTAAAAGCGGACAAATCGAAGGACGGAGAATCTAAAGATGCCAAGTCCAAGTCCAAAGAGGATGAATTGGAAATTACTGGTCCAATGCGTCTAAAGAAAGCAGAAATTGTTCTTTTCACTGAAGAGCTTTCAGAGCTTCTCGGTGCGGGCCTTCAGCTCGAGCCTGCCTTGCGGGTCATGGAGAACCGTGAAGAGCTTGGTAAACTTAAGAGGCTCACTAAAACGCTCAGACAGGAAGTCCGTGACGGGACATCATTTTCTGCGGCTCTCGCTAAGGCATCGCCGAGCTTTGGTGATCTTTACTGTAGCCTTGCCCGTGCCGGTGAGGTGAGTGGAGCCCTTTCTACTATTCTTAAGAGGCAGGCAACTTACTTGATAGCGATACAGGAGCTCCAGAGTAGAGTGATGATGGCGCTGATTTATCCATTCTTTTTGATAGCATCAGGTATCGCAGTGGTCGTACTATTTATAACGTTCCTCATTCCTCAACTCATGGGGCTATTAGATAATACCAATTCAGATATGCCTGCAATTGGACAGTTCATGATAGATTTGAGTGATTTTGTGACGACTTGGTGGTGGATCATTCTAGGAGCAGTGATCGGGACGATCTTTGCTTTTATTTCATATATCAAGAATCCTAATAATCATGAGTGGTGGGATGAGACTAAATTGAAGATTCCCTTGTTTGGGAAGGTTCTAAAGACGCGATTCTTTGTGCAGTTCCTAGAGACGCTTGCAAATCTGGTTGGTAATGGATTGACCCTATTAAAGGCACTCGAATTGAGCCGAGAAGCGACGCCGAACCTTTATTTGAAAAAAATAATATCTAAGATCATTGATTACGTCGGTGACGGGGCCGCACTTTCCCGGACCATGAAGAGGGTAGGTTTTTTCCCCCCATTGCTTTTGGACATGGTTGCGGTTGGTGAGCAGACGGGCCAGATCGGAGAGAGTCTAGAACGTGCCGCGGGCAGATATGATAGGGAACTTGGAAAGGACATTGCTAAGATCAGTGCCCTGATCCAACCGGTCATCGTAGTTACTATGGCTCTCTTAGTTGGTATCATGGCGTACATGATGATATCGGTTATTTTTGAAACTATTTCAGGACTCAATACTTAAAAAATCTCATCAGAACTTAAAAAACATGAAAACTAACATTGCATCAAATCGTCGCTACTTAACGGGTGGTTTTACCCTGATTGAAATAATGCTTGTCCTTGCAATCATAGCTTTACTGGCAGGGACGGCCATCTATAAACTTGGTGGAGTCATGAAAACCGGTGAAAAGGCACGCGTTAAATCTGATCTTGGAACGATACAAACGGCGCTGCTCAATTATAAGATTTCAGCGGGTAGTTATCCCACAACTGAACAGGGTCTGTCTGCTCTACTCACAAAGCCGGCAGACGTACGTGCATGGGAAGGTCCTTACTTTAAAGGTGGCACAATCAATGATCCTTGGAATCAGGAATACGGTTACCGATTCCCTGGACAGAATCAGGGAACAGCCTCCGAGCCAGACATCTTTTCGAAAGGTCCTGATGGCCAAGAAAACACGGAAGATGATATCGGTAATTGGGAAGTGCAGTAAAGTTTCGTTCAGTCACTAATTTTTCGAGCTGTAGGCCATGAAAGCATTTACCAGATCTTCGATGAGGGGCTTTACTCTCATAGAGATATTGGTTGGTTTCTGTCTTCTGTTCTTAATTATTGGCGTTGGAGCTTATTCATTGTCGGCACAAAGCGCGAAGAAAAAGATTGTTGAGCCTGCCAATGAATTACAGTCATTGGCGAGGAGAGGCATGCAAATGGCCATCACTAATCGCCGTCCATTTGTTCTTGCCATAAGTGAAAACTCAGTGGCCTTGCAGGAATCTAGAATTCGATCTGGATCCATTGGATCTATCTTTGATGATGGGCCGGAAAAGGGAGTCATTGACAGTTTTGAATTGCCTGAATTTATGAAGTTTCTTGTCCGTTCTTGGGAGGATAAATATTTTCGCCCACCCGAAGAGGTCAGGGATGATGATGAGGAAGTTTATCGGTGGGTCTTTGAATCGAGTGGAATCTGTGAGCCGCTCGGCATTAAGTTGATCTGCGAAGAAGAAGGATCAGAAGGAATGTTGACGATGGAATTTAATCCGTTGACCGCCCAAATTCAGGAGCCCTTAAACAAGACCATTGTTCTTGGTGCTGAGAACATTGATGAACTGGAATGAAATTAAAATTCAAGTCCAGACGCCGACGCGGCGGTTTTGTTTTACTGGAGGTGATCCTTGCACTTGCAATCTTTGGTCTGGTATCAGTTGGCATTACACGGGCACTCAAACAGATCGGTGAGGTGGCCGTACGTTCTGGAGAAGAATTAAGAATACAGCGTAAACTTGAAAGTTGGCTGACCCGTTACAGTAAAGCGGATTTTAGGGATCAGGATTTCAGGTCAGCTCTTCCCATTGAGGGAGAAATTGCGGGTCAGGTCTTTGATGAAGTTTCAGCTTACGCTGACCAGATGGGCGTGGATTATTATGCTTATGTGGAACCGCTAGAAGAAATGTACACGTTGGTAGTTCGGGAGCCGGACGGTGATGAGCAGGAACAATCACTTCAGAATATGTACCGGATAAGAATCGAAGCTATCTGGGGTGACTCGGATCAGGAAAGGATAAGAGTCGCAGAAACAATACGCTATGAATCACTCTACCAGAACCGCTAGAACCAAGATATCAGAGAGTGCCTTCACTCTTCTCGAGCTGATCATTGGGATCGGTCTGATCGGTATTGTTTTGACTGGAGTCTATAAAATTGCATCTGCATCAATAATGTTGAGTGATAAGGTTCTTACCCGACAACATGACGACATGCACATGCACAGTTTTATGAGTGTCATGAAAAGGAACATTGAGGACATTCCAGGCAATGCAAAGATTCACATGGAGCCTACTCCGGGCCGATCTGAAATCGCGTTTGAAGATTATCCGTTGGCTTTTTCATGGGCAGGCGTTGCTGCTGGATCGAAAATGATATGCATTGTTTCCGGTCCTGACCCTGCACTGCAGGGAGCTACTAAAATAGAGATTAGGTACCTGAATCAGGAGGAGGCGGAAATTTATCTTGATAATGGATCATTGTCTGAGGATATGGGAATGAATATTGTTTTGATGAGTGGCCTTAAGAGCGTGACTTGGGATTTTTTCGATCAACGGGACAAAGAATGGAAAGAGGACTGGAGCAGGGAAGATCACCCCAATGATCGACCCTCAATGGTATATATGGAAATTGCATTCCTTGATGATTCGGAACCGATCCGCAGTTATTACTGGGTCCCGACCGTTGAGGACCCTGCTGCCGTCGCTCGTGCAACTCAGTCCGGTAATAGCCGTGCAAATGGCAGAACTTCAGGGTCTCGTGGGAATGATTCGCGTGACCGTCGTGGAGATTCTGCGGATGGGCGTGGAGGAAGGGCCCGAGGTGACAGTGGACGGAGCGATGATGGGCGCAGAAGTTCTGGAGGACGTGGCCCCGCAAGACCCCCTACTTCGGCCGGAGGCAAAAGGCCGACAGGTTCATCGGGACTGCCCGGTGCATCTAGTCGAGGCAAATAATGACCCAAAATAATGAGTACGTAATCTTTGCCGGAATAAATACTAATAACATCAACCCCCCAATACATTAAACTGAACAACTATTCACAGAACCGATTCATTGATCATCACTTAAAGATTAATACTGATGAAAGTAGACCCTTAAGCTCCCACGAGTCTGGTTCTGTTTTGATTGCTGTTTTCTGGCTGATGGCGGCGATGGGAATTACTATATTCTCATCAATGGTTGTTCTTCGTTCTGACCTGCGCGTTGTAGATTCAGAGAAATCATCTTTCCGTGCCCTTCAGCTCGCTGAGATGGGAGTTGCTATAGCTGCGCAGAGAGGGATAGAGGAGTATGACAATGTTCTCAAACAGTTTCCGGTCAATGACATTGCCTTCGCCGAGTTTGAAGATTATTTGGAATTTGCGCCTGACGAGGGGTTCAGTGTGGAGATTAAGAAAGAGGCAGGACGCATTAATCCGAACCATTATTTATTGAGACCTACCCCTGAAAATTTAAATGCAATGGCTGACGTTTTTCAGTCGTGGGGAATTGAGCTCTCTGAAGCGCAGGAAATTGTGAATTGTTTGCTGGACTGGGTCGATGCGGATGAAGTGACGTCGGCTGCTCCTGACGGTGCTGAGGCAGAGTGGTACGAGGCAAATGTTGGAAGCCTTAATTATCCCTTTAACCGAGCCTTTTATGATGTTGAAGAGA
>SHBV01000112.1 GCA_004211885.1 Verrucomicrobiaceae bacterium | reverse complement strand
CGGATTACCGAAATCAATTTACCAAAATCTCTTAAAACGATCGGGACTGGTGCATTTTCCCAATGTTCTGGGTTAACGAACCTCGTGATTCCTGATGAGGTAACTTCAATTGGCGAACAAGTTTTTAATGGATGTACATTTCTTGAAACAATCACATTCGGTCAAAGTTTAACTATACTCCCATACGATGTCTTTCGTTTCTGTGTGAATTTGAATGAAATTATCTTTAAGGGGGATGCACCTACTTTACTTAAGCGTGTTTTTGGCCAAGTAGAAGCAGAGGAAACATCGACTTTTGAAAATATGGAAACGTCTGAGTCCGCGACGGTCATCGCAAAGAGATCAGCAACAGGATTTGGCGCTTCATTTGGTGGACTCCCGGTAAAATATATTGATATGGTCGATCCGATCCGACCAAGCTTTCAAAGTCAGTTCAGCAGAATAGATAGTACCAGAGTGGCATTTTCTTTTCCTTCAGAGATAGGAAAAAAATACACTATCCAAAGTTCCACAGATTTAATAAATTGGGAACCCATAGAAGCCAACATATCAGGAACGGGTGATATAATTGAGAGGAAATATTCAAAACAACAAAGAAACCAATTCTTTAAACTTCTACGAGTGGAGGGATTTATTCCTGACTTCATCAGAACAATCAAATTTAGAAGTGGGGCTCGAAACGTCGATCTGCAATTTGGTTTTTCACCTAAAGCAGAAGATGGAAGAGACGAAATGGACATCGCTTCTCCCACTAAGGTTCAGGGAAATTTTTGGGTAGAATGGGTCGACGCTGAGGGAACGTACTCAAAACAGGTATTCGAGGGAACTCCCAATGATACAGAAGAACACGTATTTAGATTAAAACTCCCAAATGATCCAGTGACTATCACCTGGGATAATCTTGCCATGTCAGAAGTTTTTACATCAATAACAATGGATAACACTGCCTGGTGGGATAGTGTCGGACCAATGGATTTAAATATGCTGACATCCAATAGTATTAACCTTGGTCGACCTCAAATAGAATTCGAAACGTTTAGGGAATTTGTTGTTCGTGTTATTCCTAAGAATACTCTCATTGCATCGCCCGGGGTTCAGGACACGACCTTTAATTTGGTATGGGAAGGAGGCGGAAGATCAATTAACGGAAAACTGACCTTTCCGACTGACCTTGAATCAATGGATGATCTACCAGGCTGGGGTGAATTTGGTACCCCTTCCACTATTTCGGGAGGTCAATTTACTGTCACAACCGACGGAGGTACAACAGTCATCGATAATCCATCAATCTATTTTTACAAAGGGGGGAATGCAAAGTTTGATTACTCAAAAGAACTCATTGGACAAGACGGATTCGGACCTCAAAACCCCAGCCGGTTCTATGGTGATTTTAATATATTTAATGCTGGAGCCGTATTTACTCCTGTTAATTACTTTACCATTAGAGATAGAATAGGAATAACATACACGCTAAGAAGTATGAAAGTGGACCAATAATAACCGGCGTTGACTCCTGCGGTTGGATTCGACAAAGGCGAGCCTGTCGATTCAAGAAAAGAAGCTGAAGAAGAATAACCAATGATCCATCGTCAGTTGTTCGGGGATTGTGAGTTCTAAGATTCTGTAAGTGATGGTTTCTTATTGCTGTTGTTTGTTTGGTTGGTCATTGTTTTGGAATGGATTGGCTTGATATTGTAATTACTTTGGTGGTTATACTTCTTGTTTATTTGGCTGCTACAATTCACAAAAGAGGATAGCCCATATTATAAAAGTGGGCAGGTTGGTAGTTGTTCGGGGATTGTGAGGCTTGATCCATTTGCCTTTTGCCATGTACCATTGAGCAGTGAAGATTTTTCCCTTATTCCTGATCATAGTATCACTGCCCCTGCTTCTTGGGGGGTGTGCAAAAGATGGCCATCAGTGACAACTGGGTAGGAGCTTGCTAGGTAATGGTTAAACAGAATTTGATATTACATATAACAATGCCAGATTTGTGTCCAATCGATGGTCGAAATGACAATAGTGGCGCAGGTTCTAATCGCGCTGACAATATATTCAGTGTGGCTGATTAGGCCAAATTGGGAAACAGCTTACAGAGCGGCGGATGCTAGGAATTTGAAGGAGGAGTTCGCTGTTTACCGGCTTCCCATATGGGTACTTTATTTAGTGGGGTTTATAAAGCTTTCACTTGCCAGTGCCCTTTTAGCGGGCATATGGATGAGTAACCTCGTAGTCCCTGCAGCATATGGGATGGCAGTATTGATGACGGTAGCCATCGTCGTACATCTACGAGTTAGGAATGATAGCTTCCTTAAGGCAGCGCCAGCAGTTACAATGCTCTGTCTTTGCCTGTTTGTTGCCTTATGAAATCAATTTTAAAGGATTTGGGGAGTAGTCAATATTGTGAAAAAGACAAAGTAATACATTAAGATTTTTCTCATTGTGCCTAGGAGTAATAATGATTTTGATTTCAAATGAACTGCTTTAACCCAGACTCAATTACCTTTACTAGACTATAAAAACAGAGTTTCTGATCTTACTCTCCTGACTAAGAATTCAAGAAATCTGATTTTCTCTATTTTATACTGTTTAGATAACCGGTAATGCATCTATAAATGTTCAGATAAATGAAGGCGTACATAAGTTATTTTATTTTTTCTTGTTCACTCATTATTCATTCCGGTCTATTTGCTAATGAGGCCGTAGATGATAGTAAAAAATCTAGTGAAGTTTCTGGTCCAGCAATTACACCTCAACCAAGATTAGAAGAGTGGTGGTTTACTAGGCACGCAGAGAATATTGGTAAGATGAGTAAGGGAGAGTTTGATTTACTGATGCTGGGTGATTCAATTACTCACAATTTTGAGAGTGTAGGCGTAGAGGTATGGAAAAAACACTTTGAGCCAAGAAAAGCTATTAATCTAGGCTTTGGTGGCGATAGGACAAATCATCTTCTTTGGAGGATTCAACATTTGCCAGTACTTAAAAAATCTCCTAAGGGAGCTGTCGTACTTATTGGAACTAATAATATCTGCTGGGGAAGTGATAAGCCAAGGCAAGCCGCTGAAGGAGTTAAAGTAATTGCTCAGAAGTTACATTCAATTTATCCACAAACAGAAATCCTTGTCCTTGGGCTACTTCCTAGGAGGCGTGAGATAACACATCCTCACCGCAAACAAATCATTGAGTTAAATTCTTATCTTCCTGAGCTATTGAAGGATATGCCAAAGGTTAAATTTCTCGAGATTGGCCCTCATTTTCTAGACGATAAAGGTCATTTGTCTAAGGAAATGATGCCTGATACAACTCACCCTAGTGAGAAAGGACATGAAATTTGGGCCAAAGCAATCGAATCAGAATTGATCAGAATGGTAGGTCGTTAATTGTGTTAGAAAGATACAATATGTTGATATGAAGGGAGCTTTAGTAGTTTGTCTGGTTCTTGTTAATATTATTTCTCAGGGTTTTGCCGAGGAAAAATCTTCATATCCGATTGCTAGCCCCTTAGCTAATTTTAAGTGGCGTATTTATAACCCACGATCAGTTACTTCACGTTATGCTATTATCACTCAGTACATTGCAAACAGTTCTCTAGTAGTTGTACCGGAAAAGATTCATAAAATTTCTGTAAAAAAAATAGAACGAAGTGCATTTTTTCGATGCAGTACGATGAATCAGATTATTTTTCCAGACACGGTCAATCACATTGGATCGTCGGCATTTAATCGATGCTCTGAACTTTCTAAGATAATTATTCCTAAAGAGGTTTCCATTATCAGGGCCAGTACATTTTTTCGTTGTTTTAAACTGAACTCAGTTCAAATATCTGAAAATGTTTATAGCATTAGAGAGTATGCTTTTTCACATTGCCGAAATCTTAAAGAAATAACAATCCCAAGCAAAGTCACATCAATCGAAAATAATGCATTTGCTGAATGTCATAGTCTTGAGAGAGTTGTTTTCCTTGGTAATGCCCCTAAGGAAAATCCTGAAGTGTTTCAAGGAGCTGAACCTACCATCTATCGGAGTGAAAAATCCAAGGGCTGGAAGGAAACTTGGTGCGGTCGTCCAGTGAAAATTATTGCTGACTCTTCTTCCTGATTCATTTCATTTTTCACATAAATGGATGAAGTTTATCAACAGATTGGTGAGGAAGGTTTAAATGATCTTGTTTGTGCATTTTATAAAAGGGTAAAAAAAGATGATTTATTGTCTCCAATGTATCCAAGTGCTGACTGGGAAGGCGCTCAAGGGAGGTTAGCTGATTTTCTTATTTATCGTTGCGGTGGGTCTCAAAAATACATAGAAGAACGAGGGCATCCCCGTTTACGAATGCGTCATATGCCGTTCCGTATTGGTGATACCGAACGGGATCGGTGGTTGAAGCTCATGGGCGAGGCAATGGAAGAAACAGGAGTAGAACCTCCAGCTTCGGAATTATTGAAAGATTTTTTTGCTCAGACAGCAGATTTTATGCGTAACTCATCAGAGTAAGAAAATTTTCGTCGCTTCGACTAGTAAATTTCGGCAATATCTAGGAGTGAGAATTTTTCAGTTAATTATTATATGGACTACATTTTTAGGTTCTATCGCGGTAGCTGCGGATGATCTCCTGAAATGGGAAAGTTTACCTGAACTGCCGCCAGTTAATGGGCAAGAAGAGAATCCTGGAGTCGCTGGTCCATTCGTAGGAATTCACAACGATGCACTAATTATTGCAGGAGGTGCCAACTTCCCTGGGAAACCATTATGGGAGACGGACAAGGTATGGCATGACGAAATTTATGTACTTGTCAGGGAGAAGGATTCTGAGGGGGATTCGTATACTTGGAAAGATGGTGGTAAACTTCTAAGGCCCCTCGCTTATGGGGCTTCAGTTTCTACTGATGAAGGAGTCCTTTGTATTGGTGGAGATGATACTACAGAAGTTCATAAGGAAGTGTTTCTTCTTTCTTGGGATAACGAGAAGAATAAATTAACGCGTCAGGAATTACCTCCACTTACTGAGCCTGTCGCTTATGGTGCTGCCACATTTGTTAATGGGATCGTTTATCTTGTCGGAGGGCAGACCGGGAAGTCGCTAAATACTGCAACTAATAAAGTCTATTCTTTCGACTTAAATAATTTTGAGAAGGGAGGTAACGCTAGTTGGAACGAACTTCCAGAGGTCCCATGGTCATCCCGAGCCTTAGTCCAAGTCGCTTCTCAGCACAATGGTTATGATGATTGTGTTTATGTGATTGGAGGAAGGCGCGAAGAAGGTGAAAGTGTGAATCTTTTATCTGATGTTTGGGAATACAACACACGGAGTAGGGCATGGCGACAGAGAACAAGTTTTGAAGGTCCTCTCATGGCTGGAACTGCAATCGGATACAAGCAAAGTCATATCGTGGTGCTTGGAGGATCGCATGGTACTTATTGGGGCAAGGCCGATGAACTTAAGGATGAGCATCCCGGTTTTCTAAAGAAAACATATCTTTATCATACTATCACAGATACTTGGATAGAGGCAGGAGATAGTCCTGTGAATCATGTAACGACAGTTCCTGTTCTTTGGGATGAATCGATTATTATTGCCAGTGGTGAGGTTCGACCACGGGTCCGATCACCTCAATTGTGGAAAGTGACTCCAAAAGCAAAGAGTAAGGATTTTGGAACAGTTAATTATTGGGTCTTGGGTATTTATCTGCTCCTCATGGTTTTAGTTGGTTTGTTTTTTGCTAAAAGGAACAAAGGCACGGATGATTTTTTTCGGGGAGGGAAGCGTGTGGTCTGGTGGGCAGCGGGTTGCAGTATTTTTGCGACCATGCTCAGTTCTCTGACATTCACCGGATTACCCAGTAAGGCATATGCAACTGATTGGGTCTATTTTTTGGCAAACATGATGATTCCTGTCGTCGCTTTTGTTGCTGTTTATGTGGCTCTTCCATTTTACCGAAAAATTGATGCAACTAGTGCTTACGAATATCTTGAGAAACGATTCAATCGTCGAGTGAGAATGCTTGGTAGTGGTTTTTTCACTTTGTTCCATATCTTTCGAATGGCTGTCGTGATGTCACTGACAGGTTTGGCTCTGGCTTCAGCAACACCATTGACTCCTTGGCAGTCTGTAATACTCATGGGTTTATTGAGTATTCTTTATTGTACCATGGGAGGTATTGAGGCTGTGATTTGGACAGATACGATACAAACTGTTGTTTTACTTGGTGGAGCAGTGATTGCTTTCTTTATGCTTATCAGCGGCGTTAATGGAGGATTCGAGGGATTCCTTTCTATTGCCGGCGAAGCCGATAAGTTTCGTATCGCGAACTTCAATTGGGATATTACAAGCGCTCAGGTAGCAGTTTGGGTCATTATTTTGGGTGCTTTAGCTCAAAATGTTTCCGGATACACAGCAGACCAGTCCGTAGTGCAGCGTTATATGACAACCCCGGATCAAAAAATGGCAGCACGTTCAATCTGGACTAATGCGGTACTCAGTGTCATTGCCAGTGTTCTGTTCTTTGGCCTTGGATCAGCTCTCTTTGCTTTCTACGCATCTAATCCTGTTAAGCTCGACCCGACCATAAAGACCGATCAAATCTTTCCATTGTTCATTGCAAATGAAATGCCTGTAGGTCTTGCGGGTCTGATTGTCGCTGGAATTTTTGCTGCTGCCCAATCGACTGTGTCCACAAGTATGAACTCGACCGCCACCACGCTTGTTACTGATTTTATGAAGCCTATGAATATGTGCCGGAAGCCTTCCGCTGGCTCGATCTGGACAAGTACAGAAGTTGAGGATGACCGTCAGTATCT
>SHBV01000111.1 GCA_004211885.1 Verrucomicrobiaceae bacterium | reverse complement strand
GTAGGAGGGAATGCTTCAGGATCTCAGGTCGATCAATCCCTTGAGAGGAAGATGTCAGCAATAGTCATTGATACTATCAATTTTGAAGATGAGACCCTAGAAGACGTCGTTAGCTATTTAACCATTAAATCAAAGCAGCTAGATCCATTAGGTGGTGGAATTAATTTTGTTCTCAAGTTGGATCCTTCTGATCTAGTGGCCCTGAACGCGAGGGTGAACCTGACACTGAGGAATATTCCGGTCGGTGAAGTCCTTAATCAAATAACAAATGATACGGGAACGAAGTATAAATTAGACACATACGCAGTGCAGATAGTGTCAAGAGCAACCGCGAACAATCAACTCGTCACTAAAACCTTCAGAGTGCCTCCCGATTTTTTAAGTACTGCATCGATTGGAGATGAGGGAGATGAGGGTGCAGATCCATTTTCAGTGGATGGAAATAATCAGGGCGGCCTTTCATTGAAAAGATTAGGAGCGAAAGAATTTTTGATGAAGCAGGGAATTACTTTTCCAGAAGGAGCAAGTGCTATTTTTGTGCCGGGTTCGAGTTCGTTAGTTGCTAGAAATACCATTTCGAACATGGAACTTATCGAAACGTTTATAGATAATTCCTTTAATGACATTCCAAAGCAGGTGGAAGTTCATGTTACGATGGTAGATATCAGTGAAAAAGAGCTCAACGAGTTAGGCTTTGACTGGTTATTGGGGCAATTTAACGTTCCGGGATCACAGAGAATTTTTGCGGGTGGAGGAACTGAAGGCAATGCGGCTACTACCGGAAGTGAGTCGTCAAGTTTTTCAGAATACTCATTCATTCCACCATGGACCGATGTTCCATTAGGTGATAATCCAATCACCAGCGGATTGCGTACGGGCGGCCAATGGCGTGAAGGTGATACTTTGAATAATATTCTGCTAGGCGGAGGTTCAGATGTTCGGGCAGCGCCACCAACGTTGAAGAGTCCTGCAATTTTTGGGGTCGGAGGCGCTTTCAGTGACCCTCAGTTTCAAACAGTGATTAGAGGGCTGGCTCAGGCAAAAGGCGCTGACATGATCACGCGACCAAGTATTGTTACTAGGTCTGGGCAAAGAGCTTCAGTGAATATTACTAGAGATTTCCCATACCCGACTGAGTATGATCCTCCAGAAATTCCCCAGGATGGCGGAGCCTTTGGTGGATTTGGTGTAGGTGGTGATGGGGCGCCTCCTAGTTTTCCAGTGACACCGGCTCATCCCACAAGTTTTGAAGTGAGAAATGTTGGTACTCAGTTGGAGGTAGAACCTATCGTCGGAGCAGATAACTATACAATTGAATTGAATCTTGCTCCTGAATTTAACCAGTTTGAGGGATTCATTAATTATGGAACTCCGATACTAACGACTGGCACTAATTTGTTGGGAGAATTCGAATCTATTCCACTATCCGATAACCGCATTCTTCAGCCGGTCTTTAGGACGCTAAGAGAAAATACGAGCGTAGTGGTCTGGGATGGAGCGACTGTCGTGTTTGGAGGCTTAATAGAGGACAGGGCTGCAACTGTGGAAGATAAAGTTCCATTCTTGGGAGATCTCCCATTTGTTGGTAGATTATTTAAATCAAAGGGTAAAGACAGACTCAAGCGGGCAGTTCTGTTCTTTGTGAAGGCAAACATCATTGATCCTTCCGGTAAGAGAATTAATAGTAATTAGTTAGTGTTTTAGGTAATCATCTATACATCAATTAATTGAAAAACATTGCATGTGGACTTCTAAGGGTTGATGTTTTAAAACCACTATCATTGCTATAATTATTCTGATTGAGTTGTAATAAAATGCATTCAAACGAAGAGCATAAAGAAGGATCAAAAGAAAAGTCATTCAAACACAGCAATGTGCGGAAAAGAAGGACTAGAACTACTGATTCTGTTTCTAGTCAGCCAGTACGTTTTGAATACGTGGCAGGTGAGGACGGGGAACAGAAAATGGTCGAAGTTCGAAGGCGTCGGCGTAGAAGAAGTCACCAGCCAAAAAAAGTTAAAGAAAATCGGAAAAAATTAATCAGGAGAATTTTCATTTTCGGGAGCATTCCATTCATACTTTTGTTGGCGAGCTTATATTTCTTCATGCTGACATGGATCAGTGGTCAAGGATTCCGTAAAGAAGTCAGTACAAAGGCAAGCCAAATATTAGAGACGGATGTCGAATTTGGGGCATTCAAGCTGGATGGGCTAAATTTGAATGCTAGGAACTTAGTGCTCAAATCGGAATTGGATGATTCTTTGTTGAGGGACTTTGAAATTAAATTGTTAAAAACTAGAATCAATCCTAGGACCTTTGTTTCTAATGATTGGTACATGGGGAATGTCCAAGCTCAGTCGGCAAAACTCTTTTTTGGGGCTGGAAGTAGTAATGTTATTAATCATGGTGAAGTACAGAACATGAACCAGAATTTAGTTAGATCTGGACTAGGACTTCAAAGTGATCCTGAGTCCTTTAATTTTGAGGAGATTCAAATTTCTGATTCTATGTTGCATTGGAAAAATAACGACGGGCAGAACGTCGCCTTTATAGAAAATTCAAAATTAGCATTAGAGGATTTTTCAAAATCATCAAGCCGGGTCAATTTTAGGGAAGGTGAGCTTAGTGTTCCTGGATGGCCATTACTTGGGATTCGTGCCATTGCTGGTGAAGTGCGTTCGGGAAAGTACTTTATTAAAAGTTCAAAGTTTTCTCATTCGGTAAGAGGTTCAGTTAATTTAAGTGGTTATGTTTCCATTAAAGAAAAGGGAGCCTATCAAATATCATCAGATTTCAATAACATTGATGTGTCAAAAATAGTTCATAATTATTGGGCCGAGAGATTGACTGGGCAATTGACGGGGGGGCTTGACATCTCGGGATCGCTATTAGTCGATCAATCAATGAACGCTGAAGGAAGCTTCGAAGGGGCAGGAATTGAACTGAGTAAAGAACCAATCCTTGTCAGTATCGCTAAAGAGTTGAATGAGCTTTCTTTTAGGCAATTGAGGTTTGATTCATTGAGTGCAAGTTTTAAGAAATCTGGGAAAGGATTTGAAATCTTTGATGTTAAAGGAGAGTCATTGCCTCTGATGCGCCTCAATGGGGGAAATATTAAAGTTCTAGCCAATGGTCAACTTGAAGGGGCATTGAGTGTAGGTGTTGCAGATGCAATTTTTAAAGGGACTGGTGTAGTGAGGCCTGAATATTTTTCAAAAAATGAAGACGATCATTTTTGGGCTGATCTAATAATTTCCGGTTCAATTGATAGTCCGAGAGCAGACTTTTCTTTTCCTGCAAAGGATCCTAAGCAATCATCTGATGACAAAGAGAAGAATACTGAGCCATTGGACAGTACCAGTTTGCAAGGACGGGCCGAGGACCAGACAGATGATCGCTCAGGGGCTCTTGAAAACAATTTCAATAGGCTCATAGAGGCCAAGAATTAACTCATTTATCGTTAATTGTTTGATCCCGAGTCTCTCAGACAACAGAAATGATGCTACAACTTGTTGGAATGCAGTGATCTACGTCTCGGTGTTGAGATTTATCTTTTTCATGAGTTAACAAGTGATTAGCCTCTATAAACTTTAGGGCCTTTTTCCTCAATTAGTCATGTTAGCTAGCCTCAAATTCATCATTTTAAATCTTTGCATTGCAGCAACAATGCACCCTTATCTGCTCGGAGCAGAGCCTGCCAAAGACATTCAAGTTCCCCGTTTAGCGGAAGGGGCAAAAATAGATGGGATTCTGAATGAGAAGGAGTGGGATTCAGCTGCAGTTGCTTCTGACTTTACACAAGTCGAACCAATAAGTATGGGCGAACCGAGTCAACGAACTGAGCTTAGGGTCTTCTCAACATCAAAGGCTCTTTATATTGGGCTCCGTTGCTATGACTCAGAGCCTGATAAGATCCTTGCTAAGGAAAGACGAAGAGATAATCCCGGTAGAGGCGATGATCGAGTCCGATTGGTTTTTGATACATTTGGCAGAGGCATTAACGGTTATTATTTTGGTGTTGCAGGAGGGGGAGGAAAAGCTGACGGGGTAGTCAGGGGCGGGGGAAGGCCTGATCTGACATGGGACACAATATGGGACTGTGACACGAGTAAAGATTCGAAAGGGTGGTACGTGGAGTTTGAGATTCCATTCAGGAGTCTGGCCTTTGACGAAAACAAGTCGACCTGGAGTTTCAATGTTGAGAGAGAAATAAGAAGAGATCATGAGAAAGTTCGCTGGGCGTCCCCGACACGCCTCAGATCAATGTGGACCCTTCAGGGCCTTGGCAAGTTAAAGGGGCTAGAGAATTTGGACACTGGCATGGGGCTTGATTTTAAACCGACATTACTTGGCAGGTACCGTTCAACTGATCTTACTAGTTCGGACTTTGATTTTGAGCCTTCATTTGATGCCTTCTATCGAATCACTCCCTCAATGACGGCAACAATGACATGGCAAACTGACTTTGCGGAAACTGATGTCGATGATAGGCAAGTGAATACGACCCGTTTCCCTTTATTCTTTCCTGAGAAAAGAGCGTTCTTTTTGGAAGATGCCGAAAAATTTGGCTTCGGAGGGATCATGCGCAGTCCTTTGCCCTTCCATTCAAGAACGATAGGGCTGGACTCGAAAGGGAACCGTGTGCCGATACAACTCGGTGCAAAAGTCACGGGTAAAGCTGACAAATGGAATATTGGAATACTTGGTGTGAGACTCGAGCAGACTGAATTACTGGAAAGAGATGATGTTTACGTTGGAAGAGTATCGTATGACCTTTTTAAAGAATCTTCCGTGGGAGGTATATTTACCCTGGGAGATCCCAGATCCAATGAAGAGGCTGAGACTTTAGGAGTAGACTTTGAATTGAAGGACAGCTCATTCAGAGAGCAAAAGACGGGAATTTTCAGAGGATGGGCCATGCGCACCGATACCGAGAAGGGTGACGGCGATGGCTGGGGATTGACGGCGATTTATCCAAACAAGCCGTTATATGCGAGGCTCACGGTTCAGCGAGTAGGTGAGAACCTTGATCCTGCGTCAGGTTTTTTGCGTCGACCTGGAATCTATGAGTGGTGGTCTTTTCTCGGCTATGAGATTTATCCAGACACTGATTTAATTAATGAGATAGATTTTGATTTGAAGACTCACATTGACACTGATTTTGATTCTAATGCACTCACTGAAGATGTTGAACTTGAGACTGACTTTGAATTGGCAAGCGGTGATTTTATTGAAGTGAGCGTTCAAAGGGAAAGGGAATTATTTGAAGAGGACTTTGAAATTTATGATAACATCATTGTTCCTGAAGGTGATTACTCATATTGGCGGGCACGGGCCGGAATAATGACAGCCCAGTCCAGGGGAATATATTTTACTGCAGGCACTGACCTTGGTGCTCGTGATTTTCTGGATGGAACCAAGTACGGTTTGAATGGGAGCGTTGGTTGGCAACCTTCCCCATCATTTTCAATGGACATTGGTGCAGACATGGACTGGTACGAGCTTGAGGGAGGTGAATTTGAGGCGCTAATAGTGAACGGATCAATCCGTTACACTCCGACCAAAAAACTTTCATTAAGCACTAGAGTCCAATTTGATACTGTGTCTGATGAACTTGGCCTTAATTCCCGGATAAGATGGATGGTTAACCCGGCCAGTGATGTGTATCTGGTATTTAATCAGGGCTATAGGCGCTTTGATGATCGGTTTGATAGGACCCTCACTGAGGGAGTTGTCAAAGCGGGTTGGACTTTTAGGTTCTAATCTTGTATCCATTAATTTCCACTATGGAAATGAGCAAAGCAGAGGTGCCCACCATGTATTTCATCGGTGTGACGACAGGATCTTCATCCAGTGTCAGAATATTTCCTAAGTGGGCTGAGATTCTAGGACTGGGGCAATGCAGGCTCGTAGGCATCGACTTGAAAATTCATGATAGGCCTGAGAATTACCGTGAAGTGGTGGAGTTTATTAAATCTGATCCTTTATCTTTAGGTGCACTAGTAACGACTCATAAGATGGATCTCTTTGCTGCTTGCGAGGATATCTTTGAAATATTAGATCCGCTCGCAAAGGAATTAGGAGAAGTGAGTAGCATTTATAAGAGGGAAGGGAAACTCTGTGCCAGAGCCACTGATCCAAGTTGTGGAGGAATGGCTTTGCAGAAATTTTTACCGAATGGCCATTTTCGTAAATCTGAGGCAGAGGCTCTGGTCCTCGGGGCCGGAGGATCTGCACTTGCTTTGGTGTGGCATTTTCTCAAGGGCAATCAAACCGATAATGTTCCATCAAAGATTCATGTAGTAAATCGTAGTCAGGCCAGGCTCGATAATCTGGTGATGTTAGCTGAAGAGTGGGGGAGTAGGAGTCAGGTAATTCCCTATCTTGCTCCTGAACCCTTGATGGCTGATCAAGTGATCAATGAATTAAGGCCAGAGTCAATGGTAGTTAATGCAACTGGACTGGGTAAGGATGGCCCGGGATCCCCAATCACTGGCGCTGCAATGTTTCCTCTGAACGGTATTGTATGGGAATTTAATTATAGGGGAGAACTTAAGTTTTTGCAGCAGGCAAAAAGACAGAGAGAGGATAAGTGTCTTCTGATAGAAGATGGATGGGATTATTTTGTGATTGGTTGGTCTCAGGTAATTGGTGATGTCTTTGACTTGGAGGTGCCGGACGCAGGTCCTTTATTTGATGAGCTTTCTGGGCAGGCTGGAAAATTAAGATAAAAAAAGGGGTGCCCTTCCGGACACCCCTCTTGTGATATTTTCCTTACAAGGAAAGCTTTTAAACTTTTCAACCGTCTGAGGAAGGGCTTTCGTCGCCACCGCTTGGTGCAGGGCTTTCGTCGCCACCTTCCAATTCAATCGGCTTATATCCTCCTCTGTTTCTGAAATACAT
>SHBV01000110.1 GCA_004211885.1 Verrucomicrobiaceae bacterium | reverse complement strand
ATTGTAGGTGAAATCAATTATTGAGTCTGAATCAACGTTAATAACTTTCAAATTTTCACCATCGTTACTTAGTCGACCCGTATATTCATAGATCTGCACAGCACTCGCCCCATGCCTTGCCTCGAAAGCCTTCCGATCACGCACTAGGAGCAAGTACTTCCCCGCGGCAAGGATCGTGTTGTCAGGGAAAGTAAAGTTGACTCCTGATTCGAAACGAATTCCGGTAAGATCAATGGCCGATGTTCCGGTATTAAAAAATTCAATGAATTCAAAATCATCACGGTCAGTACTAACTTCAATTTCTTCTGATCTTGTAGGATTAAATGGATGATAATTAAATTCCGATATTACCAAGTTATCGGATCCTGCAGCCTCACTATCGATAGAAAAGAAAGCCTCATTTAATGCACTCCATTCCTTGCTCCCACTGTCATAGGACCTTGCACGAAGAAGTACTGGAGATGTCAGAAAGAGCGGATCAGTAACATTATCTCCACCGCCCTGAGTCGTCTCTCCACGTAAAAACATATCAAAGCGAATGTCCGAACTTGAACCGCTCCCCTGATGTATCTCAGCTGCTATCACATTATTGCCTACAGAAAGAGATGTCGTCGGTACCGTGAACTCCTTCCAACCCGACTCATCACTGACCGTGCTACTAGCAAAAGTTGCAAATGACGCGCCCGAAGCAAGGTTCTGCCGGATCACCTCATTACCATTAATATAGACAGCGACCCCATCATCATATTTGACTCTAAGAAGGAAGTTAAAAAACATTGAAGGGTCAGACACCTCAACGCTTGTCCTAAAATAAGTAGTTGGGTACTTCGAAGACGAGCTCGGCCCAAAACTTAGAGTTGTTCCGGACCCTTCACCATCGCTTCCATATCCAAGTTCCGAGGGCCCACTAGACCAAGTCGAATCATCAAAGTTCTTAGATCTCCATGCAGTTCCCTGATTACTACCATTGTCAAGATACTTCCAACGGTGACCGCTGGAAATGTAGGTGACAGGGGCAGGGCCTCCTCCTCCAAAACTTGCTATTTGTGATTCTGGATTAACTGCTCCTCCAGACAATCTCGGGTCAGTTCCATCCGTTGTATAATAGATCGTGTCCGAGTCCGTTGCCATAGTCAACGCAGTATCGGATGACACTGATCCTCCGTGCTGACTAAATACTGGCGCAATAATCTCAGGATACATGCCCGCTGATCGGAACCGACCAATCATAGTATTGGTAAGATTAGGGAAGTGATTATTAACGAGATTCTCCTGATAATCTAACCAGCTCTGATATTCCCGGAACCGGTTCCCCCAACGCGCTGACTCCGCAATGAATCCAAGCCGAGCCTCATCAACCCTCTTTTGCAATCGGGCAATGTTACGGGCTGGCGTCAGTACTCCATTATTGAAAAAGTGCATGTGGATCCTATCAGCAAGGAGCATCGCATAGTCCGGGTTTCGATTAATAAGACTCGAACTCATCAGACTCAACGGCCCAGATGTGTTTACAGAATGTCCTGGGCTTCGAAGGAACCCGTCCGCGTCTTTCATCTGAAATCGGAATGGTTGCCCCTGGTTTTTGGATCCTAATAGTCTGACTTCGCTTTCTGAATTACCACTGACCCACAACAACATAAAATCAATTAGATTTGCAAAATCAACATGATTTTCGTTGAAGGTCCAAGCATTAGAACCCGAAGACAGTTGCTTAGTTTCATTCCAAAGAACTCCAGTGCCGTCGTAAACCTTTTCATCATTACGAAATCCATCATTAAGATTGACCGCATCATAGTCAGACTTAGGACCACCAAAGTAACTCGAAGCCATGTCTGCATTCCAACGTTCACGTAAATGATACTGACCCCAGTAATCCCCATTCAGATAAACATGAACGAATCTGCCATGCGGAGCGAGGTTACCCATCTCAAGCATTGAATCATCAGTGAATCGGTTTGACATATAAGCACCGCGTGACTGCATGTCGTGAGAACCGCTCCGCAAATCCATGACATCGAATCGGTCTGTTGGCGGATAGTGCTTGTAGTTAAAACCATCAAACATTGGATAGTTCAATTTAGTAGCACCATACTGAGAGCGAAAACCAATTCGAAAGCTCTTCTTACGAAAGTTCGTATAATAACCTCCAAAATGCTTCAATCCCCCATCTTCCTGAAAGCCAGGTGTTCCGTCGGGAAAAATCATCTCTACAGAAGCCGGTGACTCACTACGGATGTTACCAGAACTTTCGTTCATGAAGGGGCTCGGGTCATCAGTAACTATAGAGACTGTAGGTACCGACTTAAGAGAATCAATCATCTGCGGGCCAAACGTTTGTGACTGCGTTACCGATGTACGCATGCGCGACTGATCCACTACGTCCTCGGGAAAAAGATAAGTCTGCGTATCAATGTTAGTCGGGCGAGATCCAGGCAAATACGCAATGGCTCGCACGACAGTAGTTCTAGTTACTCTAATTGGTCCTGCATATAGGCTTCCTCGGCTCGGAGAAGGATCGGTACCATCAAGAGTATACCGAATTTTTGCTCCTTCAGTTGCACTCGTGATCTCAAGATCAAAAGATTCCTCAAAAAAACCACGGTCAACACTAAATTGAGTATCTCCAACAAAACCTTCAAAAGTATCACCATTGTATCCTCTAGGTGATGGCACTGCCAAATAACCGGGACCCCCAAGGGAGGGATCTGTAATCTTTTTACCGTGAAACTCCGCAGCGATAAGCATATCTGAACTTGTGATCCCGCCATTGAGCCCGTGAATAGCTAAGACGTTTTTACCTTCATTTAGAAGATAAGCAAAAGAAGTAACATTGAAATCCTGGAACTCTACCGCCTCATTGTCTGAGTGATCTGACGTGGCCTCCGAATCCCAAGTCAACCCTCCAGGCGCATTCGCATCAGCAATTAAAGTATCATTTAGATAAGCAACAAATCCATCATCATACTTCATCTTAAGAATCAATTCAGTAACGGAAGCAGGATCATTTACTTCAAAATTCGCACGGATATACACCGAATTATTAACTCCATTAAGAGCATTTCCAAGATTACCATTATTACCAAATTGATTGGAATATGTGGAGTTCTCGTCATAGCCAATTCCCATCCGAGCTGACTCCCAATCCGCATCGGAAAATTCAAGCCCAGTCCAGTCATTCCCAAGCGAATCATTTGAAGGGACTAGCACTTTAACTTCCTGCTGAGACCCGATGAGAACTGTGGGAACCAAACCCCCACCCTGCATCAGGCCATAAGAAATATCTTCATACTGAACCGGAAGAGGAGCATCACCGGATCCGAACTCAGCTACTATTGTATTACCATCAGATTCAACTAGCGCAAGGTACTCCCCTTTCCCTGAAAGTTTAAAATTGGTATGCAATTCAGTCCTTGGGTCCCGACGATCCTTCTCCGAAGCAAATATCAAGAGAAACCCACTATTAGATATTTTAATCGATGGGAATTTCCACTTCGTTAAAGCACCAGAATCATCAGTTAGAAAATATCCGTCAAGACTCACAGGATCGGGCCCGGAGTTGAAAATTTCAATCCAGTCAGATGCATCACCATCCTCATCATCAATGGACTCATTATTGTTAGCCATAAATTCAGTGATATGAAGAGCCCCTTCCAAGGATGAACATGAAAGAAAGATCACTGAGAGAACTTTAAAAAAGACGACTGTTATAGGAAGCGGCTTCATATGATTTGAATCCGAATTTAACCTTGTGGCATTGGAAGCATCTAAACCTAATATTGCTCCTAATTAATGAACAATACAAGCCCAGTTATTCTTTAGTCATGATTTAATGTTCATGGATCTTTAATTAGCTTTAAGTAGAGTTTAAATTTAATACAATAAGAACAACTGATGAAAAATCTTATCTTTTTAATCCTCGCATTAACTAGTGGTCCGATTATCGCTAACGAAAATACTTGGAGCCCTACACTGGATCTAAAGAAGGCTAAGGACCTTATCGACAGTGAGAGAAAACTCGAAGTATACAAGCATAGTATAAAAAAAGAATGGGGTTACAAAACTCCACAAGAAGACACATTCATCGTCATACATCCTAAGGCTAAACGTGAAAATGCTCCTCTCTATGTCGTCTTACATTCTGCTGGGCACGACGTTTTCTCATGTGTGAAATGCACTAATCAGGTCGGCAATCATGACATCTATCATTCTCCCGATAATTTCTATGCTCTTTACGTCGATTGCCGCGCAAATAGAAACGACTGGTGGTGGGGAGGGATGCATGCTAGGGATGCCAAGCTCACCAAAAAAAATTCAGGCTTGAACCCGATGCCAGTTGAGCTTCGCGTCATAGACACCGTAAAATGGGTAATAAATAAATACAAAATTGATCCTGAAAGGGTTTACTTGTCTGGAAACTCGATGGGAGGGAGTGGCACTTTGGGAATTGGCCTACGCAATGGAGATGTCTTCGCTGCCATCAAAGCCAATGTCCCGGCCGGCATCGAACATGCTTCCGAAAGGATGGGCTTCGCTCATAAATCCATAATCAATTATTATGACCCTCCAATAACCATTAATTACTCAGCACAAAATGATGGATGGTCATCTGGCCATGAAAAGTTCGCCAAGGCCATGAATGATAGGAAGTATCCACTGTATTTGTACTGGGGGCCTTTCGGTCATGCGAATAATCATGCCCGTATCATGCAGGTAAATGACTTAATCAATTCATTTGATTGGTTAAGCATCAGAAAAAATAAAGCTTATGCAGTGTTCTCTAATGCTTCCTGTAACGACAAGTTGCCTTGGCCAGATAACAGGTCCGATAAAAGCTCAGGCCAAATCAACGCATTCTTCAGATGGAAGATAATTAGCGATAATCTAAATCAAATTACATTATCTCTTTATCTCACGGACCCTAATGCATTGAAAACTAAATTTCCTATTCCTAGAGAAGCGACTGCTGATATCTCCATTAGGAGAATTCAAAACATGAAAGTAGCACCAGGAGATGCCCTCAATTGGCACTATGGTAAGTTAAAAGGGAAAGTCAAAGCTGGTCCATGGGGATTAATCACCATTCCCAAGCTGGCAATCTCCGTCAACCCGAAGACATTAACTATAGAAAAGTAGGAAGCACTTAATGAATTTAAAGGCAGGAATGACTGTAATATCAGCCCCTTAACTTTTCTTTGCTTTATTGCCTGCCAACTGAGGAAGGAGTCCCCCTTCGAGGGCCTTGGCTAAATACTTCTCCGGCGACTTATTCCACTTACGCAAAGCCGATTTATTATACAAATAAATTTTTTTACCTTCGATTTCTATAGTCGGAGAATCAGGAGTCACAACTCGCTCGTTGTATATTGGACACATCCTCTGCTCAAGCAATTTAACTTTATCAAGGCCAAGCTTTTCATCCATTCCAGCAAATTGGGGAAGCAGCTTTGGCATAGCTTTGATTATATACTTAGGATTCTTATTCCATATCCTAACACAAGTTGCACAACAGAAAAAAACTTGTTTGCCTTCAAATTCTACTACCTCTTCCTGATCAATTTCATCACCTACCATAATGGGACAGGTTTTATTTTCAGCTTGAGCGATAGTGATAAAAATGAACGAAAAAGAAGTAATGAGTAATGTTTTCATGAGAATTTAAAGTTCTATATTTAATTTGATGTGTAAATTATTATTTCTAATTGGATTAATGACAAAATATTATTAGTTAGAGATATTTTATAAAATGACGGTAAATGTATATTTATATCATAGATATAACACTTTAGAGGCTCCTAGCATATTGACTGGGACTTACCCCAATCACTCCCCTAAACGCTCTTGCGAAATGGCTTAAGCTTTGGTAACCCACCTCAAGAGAAGTTTCACTCACATTTAGCCTTCCTGAGGAAAGCAATCCACAGGCTTCATTTATCCTAAGCTTCCTCAAATAAAGACTAAGAGTCATTCCTGTCTCTGCGGCAAATAAACGGGAAAGATAATGCGGACTGCAGGCACAAAATTTCGCAACTGCATTCAGATCAAGTGAACTCTGAAGGTTATCGCTAAGATACTCTTTGGCTCTTTCTACTCTTTCAAAAACGGCTCTCTTCTGTCGCGAACAGAAAAACGCCTTACTATCACGACTATCTGCGTAACTCCATCCAGACAACAGCTCCATTGCCTTGGCCTTAAACCATAGCTTTCCAGCAGCCCCGCTGATCGGCGGCTTCGCTACTGCCTCCGCGATGTCACGCTCTTCTGTACGAAGGAATTCCCTAAGAATAAATGGAGATTCTCCTTCCACACGATTATTTTCAAATATCATTGATAGTAGGCCTGCCCTAATATTTTCCTTATCACTTCCAAAAATTGACCTAAGAAACGAGGTCGTAAATCTAAAATTAACGAAGCGCTGTCGTCCCTTCTTATAAAAACAATTAATCTTGCCATAAGGAGCAATCTGTACCGCAACAACCATGTTAGGAAAGTAATCCTGTGTCACACCAGCAGTACTAATCGTTCCAGATCCTTCGAGACACACTCGAAGTAACAGGCCCTCTTCATCCGAACAGCACTCATACTCCATGTCCTTGGCGATATCAGCTTCAATGGCAGAAAAAGTGAATTCATCGAGGCCCGAATCTTGATTAACAACTTCGGCACGCCATCCTCGCTTGGCTCTTAACCAAGGGCTAGAATCTTCTATTCTAATAATGTTCTTTAACTGCTCTTTAGGATAAATCATTTTCCGTGGTTATTTTCGAGTTGGTTTTCACTCATTTAGCCTATCGGCTTCTCATTTTGGTTAATTGCCAATATAACTAGTAATGATAATCATTATCAATAATAATCAAACTAAAATATATTGAAAAAAAACAGATCTAAAATGCTTCTTAAGGATTAATAATGAGGACTTTAAGTCAATTTTAAAAAAAATATTCTAATTTAAAAAT
>SHBV01000011.1 GCA_004211885.1 Verrucomicrobiaceae bacterium | reverse complement strand
AAAATGATTGACCGACTTGATTATGGGTCAACGTTCAGATTACATTTAACAATGAGTTTTTCCAACACAAATAGAGTCTAAACATCAAAATTTATTGAAGTGAACTTCATTTTTTTTCATATTTTTTTATTCTCTAGTATAATTTCTTTGTCTGGCTATGCAGCTGATCTTGGATCAAGTAAAGATCACTGGTCCTTCCTTCCTATTAAGCGGTCACAATTACAAATTGATTTTAATAAACCGATCGATTCATTTCTAGAAAGGAAACTTAATGAAAAAGGACTTAGACCCAACGCAATAGCTGCCCCGATTTCATTAATAAAGCGTGTTTCAATTATAATTACGGGTTTGCCGCCGAGCCCTGATAGGGTCAGTTCATTTCTTTCAGATTACAAAAAGGATCCACAGTCTTCATATGAAAAATTGGTAGATGAGTTACTAGGCTCGGAACACTTTGGCGAGCGGTGGGCTCAGCATTGGCTTGATGTTATTCGCTGGGCCGAGACGAATGGGTCTGAATCAAATTTGTATAGGAAAATGTCTTGGATTTATCGTGATTACGTTATCCGTTCATTCAATGAGGATTTGCCATACAATCAATTTGTTAAAGACCAATTGGCTGGAGATATTTTTGGTAAAGGTGATGCGACTGGATTTCTTGTGTCCGGGTCCCATGTACCTGCAGCGACCGTTGGTCAGATTCCTGAAGCTATAAGACAGGCCAGAGCTGATAGGATGGACGAGGTCATTCAAACAGTCAGCTCGTCACTGCTAGGGTTAACAATGAATTGTGCTAGGTGTCATGATCATAAGTATGATCCACTTAGCATTGAGGATTACTATGCCATGACTGGCATTTTTCAGGACATTGAGTTTGGGAGCCGTTCGCCCGAATATTCTCAGGCACATCCAGTCGCGATCGATGCAAATGCTTTACTTAAATTAATTGATGTGCAGAGAGCTGAGCTTGAAAGGATGGGCCCTTGGGAAGAGGACTGGGGCGGATACCGAGATGCACATTTTAAGCCCGTAAAAACCAGTTCAGTAAAGATACAATTCAAAACACCGTACGTTGCTATTGATGAGCTTGAAATATTCGGCCCAGATGGAAATGATGAAAATTATGCGTTGGCCTCGTCTGGTTCAAAAGTCAATGGCCCGGATGACATGGCATCTAACGCCAGGTCAGGTGTTAGCAGAATCAATGATGGAGAGTATGGAACGATGGTCTGGAGGGCATTGTCACCTAAAGGAAATAAAGAAAAGCCATGGGCGATCATAACATTTGCAGAGCCTAAAATGATCAACCGTATCCGTATGAGTACTAACCGCGAGTACTATTATGAGACTGATTATCTTACAACAAAACTAAAGCTTCAGTTCAGTGCATACAACGTACAAATCCTTAAGGCTGATGGGGCCTGGAGGACCGTCTCTGATACCCATAGGATTTCTCAACTCGATAAAGAAAATGATAGGCGTAGAGTTGTACGGGAAAAGCTCAATTCTCTAATCGCTGAGCATTCTGAAAAGTCACCCAAACCGAGTTTCATAGGTCGTTTCATCAAACCGAAGACATCTCATGTGATGGAGAGAGGAAATCCGGAATCGCTAGGGCCTGAAGTTAATCCTGCTGCGCCGAACATTTTTAATGCCTCTCTTGGGCTCAGCAATGACTCTGAAGGAACCCTCAGAAGAAAAGTTTTTGCGGAATGGATAACGTCTCCGCAGAATCCTTTGTTAGCACGAGTCATGGTTAACAGGATTTGGCAGAATGTTTTCGGAAAAGGAATCGTACTCACTTCGAGTGATTTCGGTAAGGCTGGAAGTGAACCGTCTCATCCAAAGTTATTGGATTGGCTTTCATCGGAATTCATTTCACCTCAAAACTTGAAAAGTAAGCCATGGTCAATGAAGCGGATGATCAAACTGATGGTAATGTCTGAAGCGTTTAAAAGATCTAGTGTATCGAATTTAGATTCAGTTTCTAAAGATTCATCTAATTCAATGTTGTGGCGATATGATCCAAAGAGAGCCGATGCGGAGGTTATAAGAGACAGTATTCTTAAGGCCTCAGGTAAGCTATTAACACGAGTCGGCGGGAGAAGTTACAGAATTCACAATGTAAAGAAAACCTATGCACAGTGGGAGGTAGTAAATAATTATGGTGATAAGACCTGGCGCAGAATGATATATCAAGAAAGAATGAGGAGGGTAGATGATAATTTATTTTCTGCCTTTGATTTCCCCGATTGTGGACAAGTTAAAGGCAAAAGACCTGTATCAACGACTCCGCTACAAGCCCTGAACCTGTTGAATAGTAAATTCGTTACTGAGCAGACTTCCATAATTGCTAAAAAATGTATCGAGAAAACAAATGATATGCAGTCTGCAGTTATAATGTGCTTTGAATTACTTTTGCATCGAGTTCCTCGAACTGACGAACTCAAACTATCATTAAAATTAGCTGAGGATGATGGCCTGGGCTTTGTTTGTCGTGCACTCATTAACTCAAATGAATTTGTCTTTATCCCATGAATGACTTTAGCGGCTTGAGTCCTATCGGTAGACAGCTTCTAAATCGTAGGTCAATGATGTCTAGTGCTGGGTTCGCCTTGGGTGGACTGGGGCTCACGAGTATTCTTGCAAAAGAAGGGGATTTAAATTTCAGCGGAAAGACTACCATTGTCCCTAAAATTGATCCCAAAAAACCTTATCTGGCTCGTCCTTCGCATTTTTCATCCAAGGCTAAGAAGGTTCTTATGATTTATTGTCCTGGAGCAGTTAGCCATGTCGATACATTTGATTATAAACCGGCTCTTGAAAAGCAGCACGGAACCAAAGCTGATTACATACCAAAGGTAACTTTTGAGGGCCCTCCCGGTAATGTTGCTAAATCATTCTGGGACTTTAAACCGAGAGGGCAGACCGGTAAAATGGTGTCTGATCTGTTGCCGAACATAGCAGAGTTAGTTGATGATTTTTGTTTTTTCCATTCACTTCACACCGAAACAGCAGCGCATCCACAAGGAGAGAACTTTTTTAATACTGGCTTCACAATGGAGGGTTTTCCTTCTTTCGGTGCATGGGTCACCTATGCTCTCGGTACTGAAAATTCTGAACTTCCCGCATTCGTTGCCATTAATGATCCGCGTGGTCTTGCAAGGTCTGGTAAAAATAATTTTGGCAGCGGTTTTCTCCCTGCCGCATTTCAGGGTACTAATTTTAATTCAAAGAATCCTCCCGTAAATTTGAGTCGACCAGATAGTTATACTTATAAACAGGATCAACAAACTATTGATCTTCTTAAAGTTTTAAATGAGAACCATCTTAACAAATACCCTAATGACGCAAACTTGGCTGCAAGGATTGCTAGTTATGAGCTTGCAGGAAGAATGCAGACCTCGGTCCCGGATATAATGGATCTCAATAACGAGCCTAAATCCATTCACCGTGAATACGGAACAGATCAAGGCACAGAGTTAAAAAGGGAATATGCAAAAAACTGTATCCTTGCTCGTCGTCTCATTGAGAAAGGGGTACGTGTGGTCCAGCTCTTTAATGGAAGTGATCCATCAGGCGGCAATGGTATTACTAATTGGGATTCACATTCAGACATCCTTAAGACCCACGCCATGCAGGCTGAAATCATGGACCAGCCCACGGCCGCTCTCATTAGTGACATGAAGAGGAGAGGCTTACTCGATGATACGTTAATTGTCTGGTGCACTGAATTTGGAAGAATGCCTTTCCTTCAGGGAAACGGCACTGGCCGTGATCATAACCCAGGAGCGTTCACATGTTTCATGGCTGGCGCGGGAGTCAGGGAAGGTTTTAGCTACGGTAAAAGTGATGAGTTTGGATTTGAGGCAACTCACAATAGAACTTCGGTATTTGATTTTAATGCCACCATATTACATTTACTTGGAATCGATCATGAGAGACTGACGTTTTATCATAATGGGTTAGAGCGGCGGTTAACGAATGTCCATGGCCACGTTGTGACTGAAGTTCTTTCCTGATTTTCAGGCATTTATTTTAGTTACATTGTTGTTTGGTGATGTTATGGTTTCCTTATGAAGCTTGTATGTTTATTTCTTACACTATGCTTCTTTTGTGGTAACTCTTCAGGGGCGGACGGCGCAGAAAAGCCTGATCGGTCCATATTTCATTCTGATGAAAGTCACTTGTGGAACCGTCTACACTCTTTGTTTTTCGTCAGAGAGGATAAGAAGGGAAATGAGTTCGGTGGAGACTTAGTGGACCCTTATTTGTGGCCTTCGACGACTAATTTTCTACTGAATGGAGCTACACACTCGAAAGCTATCGCTTTACTTGATGAATTCATTATTGGTAAGGGCCATCTATTAATATCGGATCCATTGAAGCGAGCCGTGCTTCAACATGATTTATGGTCAATTTTTGATTGGACTGCAAATTATGATAAGGCCTTACCCTTTGGAGGCACTTCTAATTCATTGTCGAATTCCAAAGAATTAAATAAATCCCGTAAGTCGTTAAGATCTAGGTTGTCCAGAGCCATTGATCTTTTGGCTTTAAATGAAGCTGAAGCTTTGACCTTAATTGATAATTATTCGATGGCAGTTAATTCAAAGCCTTACCTCAAAATATTAAATGGTAAAGGTACAGAAGAGCCTTTCCTGCCTTCAGGCCTATTAACCGATAAGGGCGACTGGGTTTGCGTCAGAGGAGCCCTTCAAGGCCCGAGCGCCCCAGTACATATGAGATACTATGGAGGAAGGTCGCCGTTTCTCGTTTTTCTAAAAATACCAGGAGGCAGGTCCGAAACATTTAAGTATTTAAATCTTTTAAATCAGACCACTAGCGCAAAAGTTTTTAGAGATACAGATATTGCGGAATTGCCTCAATTCCCGAAAGGCACGTCAGTAGCCTTGGTTCGAAAAATGTCTGTGATAACTAAGTCCGGAGACATTCTTGTCTCCCCCCTAGTTCAAACAGTTCAGATGCGCATATATAATCAAGTCGGCGAAAATATTAAAGATCACAATTCATCGCAGACTGTCTACAAATTTGCATTAAACAGAAAAGATTTGTTTGCTTCTATTAATGGAGGTCTAAGGCCTGTACAAAAGAATTCTATGGAAGGGTTATCACTCATTTACAGCTCTGACTATTTCGAAAATGAAAAGTTAAAGCCTAACAGTACAGTCATGAAATCTTGCATAGATTGTCATTCCTGTGGTGGCGGCACCATACATAGTATCTTTACCTATAAACAAGATGATTGGGTCCCTGAAGCTAGTGGCATGAGTGCAAATAAATTAAGGTTATTGCCTACCCGTATCGTCGACGAACAAAAAAAGGCAATAAGCTGGAAATATAAACGTCATGACTGGGGTCTTCTTCAGGGTTGGATCGAAACTATTTCCAAGGGTTAACGTTCCAATAAAAGTTACTATGCTAATGATATTGCATTTTTTGTTTTCGATATGTTCTTTTCTTGATACAAATAATTGATTAATTAGAAATGAAAACTTTCATGAAATCTCCTAAATATATTTTTTCTTTTGTTCTCGCTATAAGTTTTTTTGGTTTCGGTCAAAATAACTATAGTCATGCGGCTAATTACCAAGCCACGGTCATTAAACTTAAACCGACCTTCTACTATGAATTAAACGAAACTGATACTGAAGGAGGAGTAATGGATACTATGGGTAACGCCACAAAGCCTGGCACTTATAATGGTGATTATGGCGTAGGTGGTCCGGAAGTCGGAGGTCCTGGCCCAATGACTGTTTTTAGCGCAGATGATTTTGAGGGAATTCCTGTGCCAGGGCTAGGTGGTGATGACAATCTTGCTCACTACAGTAACAATTCCGGTCACATTATTCTTGGTGACGGTAACTTATATGGCTCAAGCTCAATCACTGTGGCCCTATTCTTTAAAGCTGGCCCAGCGCAGGGAGGAGATCGTCTATTTACCAATAACCTTTCAGATTCGTCAAAAAGCTTTCAGGTCAATGTCGCAAATGACGGGTTAGTCCTAGCAGTGGACCCTAGCCAGACTGGCCTTAATGCAGAGAGAACTCTATTCATGGAGGATAACAGCGGTCCTGACCGACGACTAATACAATCAGATTCCGGTTGGTTTCATGTTGTTGCTTCGACCTTTGGAACATCTGGCCGTGAACGTGCCCAAAACTTCAAGTTATGGATCAATGGAGTGGATCGTACGGATAATCTGCAACCAAATGTAACGGGATGGGGTATAGATACTGGCCTTGCTAAGATTGGAGGCAGGAAAGCTGACCCTGCGCATTCAACGACTCATTCCGGCGCACAGGATGAGGTGGCAATATGGTTGGATCGAGTTCTCACTGATGAGGAAGCTAGTTCGCTCTGGGAAGCTGCCATCACTGAAAAGAAAATACCTCTTGTCATAGAAGATGTGCAGCTTGATTTGGGTGAAACTTCAAATGCTGTGACTGTTACATGGAATTCCCGAAGGGGAAGAGTCTACGGAGTTTACTCAACAACTAATCTTCAAAATGATGAGTGGGAAGAGTTGGATGATGGAATCGAAAGTGAAGGAGAAAGTACATCATTCACAGACGAAGGTATTCCTATAACCGATAAGAAGAGGTTCTATAAGGTAATGGAAGTTGAGTAAGACTTTAAACGATCTTTCCAAACTGCAGTAATTTTTGTTTTATCTGCACACTCACCGTTTCGGGCGTATTGGCTTTTTCTTGCTAATACCGTTCATAACTTCCTGTAAATCATCCAATGAGATACAGAAAGCCAAGGTTGTCTTTAATCAGATTGAAGTAAATGAAGCTAAATCACCAAAGGAACTACTGCTTTTACTCCGGAACTGTCCTGAAATGAGTCCTGAGCAGTATATGGTTAAATTTAAATCAAATAGAGATTTCGATAAATGGCTGCATTTGTATCCTTCACAGATGGCAAAAGTCATTTCTAGGTTCCCTTTAAAATCTAGCTTTCAATATACTACGCGACTTTTTACGCATTGGGCGGACAAAAGCTATGACGCATCCGAGGCATACATAATAAATGAACTTAATAGTTCACCACTTAGGGATTCAGCGATAGAGGGGATGGTCAATGGATTGAAGTCAGATCACCTTTCGACGGCAGTTGCATGGGCTCATGAAATAAAGGATGAATCAAAGAGGTATCAATTACTTGAATCATTGGCTACCCATTAATAGTTCAATTATGCGGGTCGTACTTTTTTCCCATTAAGGATAGTTCCGATGAATGAGTACCGGATCATGTACCGGTAAGTCACTAACAGAATTGCGGCTGTGATGGCACAAATTAAAGGAAATTTGATAATGATAGGAATGTCCCAGTCTGAGAGCATAATTTGCAGAGCTATGATGAGTGGTTGGTGTGCAAGATAAAGCCAGTAAGAGGAATCAGAAACGAACCGCATTAACCTATTCTGCCCCGAAAAGAAAAAACGGAAGAATCCTATGAACCCAAATGTCATGAGCCAGCAATAAATTGATGCAATTAGGGCGCGTTTGAAGTAAATGCCGTCCTCCTCCTGATCGAGGCTATTGAAAGAGTCATGGATTGACTGTGATATAGGGGCAAGAAAAGCAATGGGGCCATCTAGTCCTTTTCTGAGGTTGAGCCAGTCAGGGCAGGGTTTTCTGTATTCGCTAAGCGCAATAATGAAAATGATAAAACTGAAAGAGAAAAGTAGAGGCCAAATGTATTTACTGATTGAGCCAAAACTATTAATGCCGAAGAAAATGACGCCGGCCATAAAGAATAGAGAGTAGTGAGCGAGTACCCACCATGCGGGTCGGCCGTCGAAACCCTGCAAGGTAAGGAAATCATGTAATTCCTTAGGGTTAAAGAAAACTGCAGTGGCGGGTCCAAATTCATCGGTACCCATGAATATTTGAGTGTACAATGTCAAAGAAATGATGATCACCAGTAATGTTCCTTTGATCATGGACTGAATGAGTTCAGGTAAAAGGGACCAGAGCTCATGAATTGACAGTTTCTCCGCGATAAGAGACAGGACGCAGAACATCACAATGATTGAGAAAAGAATATAAAGAAACCACATGTGATGGAGAACGATTACGTCTCGGCCAAAGAAATCGATGACATAGTTGGTCACAAAAAAGTCACCAATTTTGTTTAAAAGTTTTGCTCCTCCCGAAGAATCATTGCCGCGCAAGGTTTCTTTAATTTGTGACCTTTTGGACATGACAAGATCCAGATCGGCACGGATTTGTAAAATTGCCATAATGAACTTCATGGTTTCACGATTAGCGTTCGTCGCATCGATTGGAGTGCTTCCCTCATTGTTCTTGCGCATAGGTGAAGCGCCGGCCTCCATGAGAATCCTTGCGGTGCCAGATTCGCTCATTAAGGCGGCCCAGGCGAGGGGCGTTGAATCACTGTCATCTCCAATCGTATAATCGGCGCCATTATCGAGAAGCAATCTGACTGCCTCTTCGTTGCCATATGCGGCGGCCCAGTGAAGCGGCGCTGCTTTAAATATGTCCTTACGGTTAACGTCTTTGCCCTCGTCTATTCTCTGCTTTAGAAGTTCAATGTCGCCTCTTTTAGACGCGGCCCATATTGTTGTTCCTTTGATTAATTGCTTATCGAATTGGGTTTTGTCTTCTTCTCCTTTGCCTAAACCGTCTTTCCAGTCCTTGAGGCTCTCCATATTGTTTAAGAGCGGCGCTAAAACAAGCATGCCCAGCAAGAGCGGGAATAAAATGCGTTTTGTTCTGTGAAAAAAAAGTGACATCGAGCCTCGTTTCTGCCACATCATCGCAGTAAAAAAACCACTAACTAAAAAGAACAGCGGCATGCGAAAACCATGAATGAAATCTAGTACGATTAAATACTGAGGATTCTGATTGATGTCCTGAGCAGACCATATAGGAGTTCCGACGAAAGAGAGGACTCCATGAATAACAATTCCGAGAAGCATTGCGAATGCTCGGAGCCCATCAAGATCATGGTAACGAACGCCTGGACTAATCATGACGTGCTCCGCGGGCCGTGAATCTTCGTTCATTTATTTCAATAATTTAACACATTCCGCATTAGGGATTTATATTCAAGAAATATATGGGCACATGTTTTAATTATTTGATACAGTACCGTTAATGATTGTCAGCTCATATATAGCGTTCACTAGTTCGCTTATCGCTGAACCTCTACTCAGTTCCTGTTACACTAAGCATTCAGGCAAATATGCCCGCATCTTCACTAGTAAGGAAAATGAAGTGAACTACAGTCGAAGAGAATGGGACTCCGGTATTTCCGTACAACGTCGGACGTAACTATTACGGAACCCCTTCAGGTGGCATTGTTAACAGAATTCCTGTCGCAACGGAAAAAATCTTTTCTGGAGGCCCCAACAAACAGCACCGGGCCAAATCAATTAGCAGTTCAAGTAATGTGGTAACTTTTTCATGGGACACGGTCGAAGGTGCCAGTTATCGCGGAGATGCTAGGGCTGGCCTCAAGACATGGTTCAGATTATGCGTTAACTTTACTGCTGGATCGACTCATATGAAGTCTAGTTACAATAAGCCAAGTTCAGGTGCAGACAGATTTTACAGAATGATTCGTACCGTAGTCGATGACTTCGATAATAGCGGTTTCGCTGATGACTTTGGAGATGGTCCATAGCAAGTGAATGTCAATGGTGATGGTTTTGTTGATCTGGACGGTATTAGCAGGACCAGTTCATTGATTCTAGTCTTGGCCAAGCATTTTCATGTTTTAATGTGTTTGAGGCTCAGTAATCTTTTCTAAGCCCCTATCTCAGCTTGCCAATGAGCTGTGAGTTGTAATAAATATAGAAAAAGAATGAAAACTGTCTGTGTAAATGAACCTGGTAAAGTCTCTATAATCGAAACGCCGGTACCGAAGCCCAAAGAATATCAGGCCCTGGTAAGGACTGAGATTGCATGCGTATGCAATAACACTGACAGCGAACTAGTGGCCGGACATTTTCCCGGGATGGAGGAATCTTTTCCTTTTGCTTTAGGTCATGAAAGCATTGGTAAGATCGTGGAGGTCGGCGCCAGTGCTCGTAATTTTACTGAGGGACAAAGAGCCGTCAGCGGTCTTGTGTTTGATGATGAATTGCAGGAGCCTGGACTAAAGTCGGGGTGGGGAGGTTTCTGTGAATATGTATTGGTTAACGATCATGAGGCCATGTTTGAGGACGGCCTAGCGAACGATGAGAATGGCTGGGTAGAAGTTTTTGAAATTCAGACCTCCGTACAATCAGGCATTGATCCAGAGGACGGGGTATTGTTATGCACTTGGCGTGAAGTTCTCGGTGCATTCAGGGACTTTCATTTGAAGCCCGGTGATAATGTTCTCATTGTCGGAGGCGGTCCAGTCGGACTCAGTTTTGTAAAACTTGGTAGGCTATTTGGTCTGGGATGGATAGGTCTCGTTGACAGGCATCAGGAAAAGAGAGACCTCGCCAATGCCTTCGGTGCTGACGCTACCTTTGACAGGGATGACAAAGGCATCAATGAGCTCTCAGAGCTTGATCCCAGCAAGAAACTTGATGCTGTCATTGATGCTGTGGGCAAACCTGAAATAATTCATTCATCGTTGCCACTGATAAAAAGGGGAGGATCTATCTGTGTCTATGGATTTTACGCAGGACTCAAGGAATTCAATGTGCCAAATTTTCTCGGCGACTTTAATTATAATATATACATCCATCAATGGCCCACGAGGCTTTACGAAAAAGAGTCTCAGACTACTCTTTGTGAGTGGGTAAAGGAAGGTAAATTGACAGGTTCAGAATTCATTTCTCACAGATTTAATATTAATGAAATCGCGGACGCTTTGACTGCGGTGCAGGAAAGGAAGGTAATTAAGGCAGTCCTTTCCTATGATTAATAAAAAAAGGCCTTTTATGAATAGAGGCTTTTACTCAATCCCACATGAGTCTATGTTTTTGTTATGTTTTGTTGCCGCTGCATGAGACTGAGCCTCGTGATTCTTTTGTGCCTTGGCTCAGAGTCAATGGTCCTTGCCGATTCGGTTGATGACTTTCATGATGTGCGTGGTCGTCAATCAAAGGCGACTAATCTTGCCCTTGATCAGGTCATTGTTAACGGCAACACAATCGAACATCTCGGCACTAACCATGAAGGGTATTATTCTATTACTTTTGATCCTGTTCAGGGAGCAACGGGCATTGAATTTGAATGGGTCAATGATGGGCCTTATAGGCACTGGACAGTTCGTGAGATTGAGGCCTATGCAAATTTTGGAACCAGGATTAACATTGTTTCAGGCAAAGTAATTCCTGGGCCTGAGCGCGGCTCTGATAACGCATTCGCTAATGCGTTCGACGGTAACGTTGATACTTTCACGTACAGTACCGCGTCCCTAACTACCACATTTCCTCAAAGGACATTACTTGAACTTGGTTCAGGGAGCCACTCGCTTGACAGGATCCGCATCAATGACGTTGCCGGTAACGATGATAATGGCCGCATGAAACAAATCACGGTACGTGTCACTACGGACAAAGATAATGATTTAGCATCCCGGAAGTACGTTGATGTCTCTAATCTTTCAGTTCATATTTTCGGTGAAAACCTGATCGAAGGGGAACTATTACCAATGAAGGGTCAATCTCGGCCGCAGGGTATGAAAAATTTCGGTGACCAATGGAGCGGTGATGCGCATTTGCTATGGGACGGATTTGTTAATGACTCAATGGAGACGACGATAGTGGTTGATAAGAGCAGTGAGTACAGCTTAATGTTCCAGCTCACTAAGGCGCCTGATTACGGTCAATTTGATATATATTTAGGAGAAAAAGTCATTGCTTCTAATATTGACCTGTACTCAACAAATGTAGTTCTTGCTGATCCCGTTAATGTGAGCGGATTGAAGTTAGATAAGGGTCAGCACAAGATCAAATTCAAGCTGATAGGCACCAACACAAAAGCCGATCCTTACCGTAAGGACCGGTATCTGCTCGGAGTTGATTACATAAAGATTACTAATATGCTGCCCACAGCCAAGGATTTTAAAAATAATCTAGCTGAGAAACAAGTGCCAGAGAAAGAGGGTTCGCCGGTTGTGATTGATAGTGATTATTCCGGAAGTGACAGTCTCAATGTCACTCTGAAGGATGTTAAACCGATACTTGCTTCACGTTGTTATGGTTGTCACGGGGACAATGGAAAGGTCAAAGGGAAGATTAATTTAAAGAAAGTCCAGACTAGGAAGGATTTTCTTGAGGATATAGAGCTTACTCAGAAAATCATCGATGCCTTAAATTTTAAGGAGATGCCTCCTGAGGATGAGAAACAATTGTCCGAAAAGGAGCATAAAATGATGTCAGCCCTTTTCAGTTCCTATCTGGACACGTACATCAAAGAGTCAGGTTCATTGAAGCCGACCGTAATGAGAAGGATGAACCGGTATGAGTATAACAATGCTGTGCGGGACCTTTTGCAGCTCAAAGGGGATGTTTACCCGCTACCAGAAAAGGTTATCAGGAGCAGCTCATACTTTAATCCTTCATCAGGAAAATTTCCCAATTCAATTCGACTGTCCAATAGAGCGCTTGGGAAAAATCAAATCGAGCAACACATTCTTACCGGAGTCAGTCCCTTTGCAATTGATTTGCAGTCAGAGCACGGCTTCAATAACAGGGGCGATGAACTGAGCGTTTCGCCTATAATGGTTGAAACTTTCTTGAACCTTGGACGTTCAATTGTCAATGCACCTGAATTTGATGGCTACAGTAATTTAACAGACAGTAGTTTCTTCAAGGTCCCTGATGCAATGCCCCTGACTAGGAAACATCTAGAGGTTCATTTATCAAGCTTTCTGGAGAAGGCTTTCAGAAAACCTGTTAATCCGGATGTGATGGGCAGATACACAAGCTATTTGGAGAGCGAGCTCAGGAATGGTAAGCCATTTGACGAATCGATAAAGAAATTAATCACTGCCATCATTTCATCACCAAGGTTCTTTTATATTAGCGAACAAAAGAACAGTAAGCTTAAGAATCAGCCGCTCAGTCCCTATGAGCTAGCAACGAGACTTTCGTTTTTTCTATGGAGCAGTATTCCTGATGATGAACTGTTGAGTCTTGCCCGAGACGGAACGCTGCTCGACTCAAAAGTTTATGATTCCCAAATCAGTCGACTATTGGAAAGTCCAAAAAGTAAATCCATTTCTGAGAACTTTGCGCGTCAATGGCTCAGGCTAGATCAGTTAATTACAGCGGTCCCTGACTTTGACCGTTTCCAGATATATTATTCCCGTATTGGATGTGAACAATGGAAGTTTGGATTACAGACAATGATAGAACCGCTCCTCCTATTTGAAAGCATCATGGTCGAGGACCGTTCCATTATGCTACTCGTTGATAGTAATTATTCTTACCGTTCTGATGAAATGCAGTCCTGGTACAATGATTCAGTCCCTTTCGGTAAGCGTCAGAACAGGAACCGATTCAGTACCAATAGTCAGACCTTCACAAGGAGGACATTACCGTCGAGGAGAGAAGGGGGAGTCATTACTTCAGCTGCAACCTTGACAATGACCTCTGAGCCCCTGAGAACTAGTCCCATAAGACGAGGGGCCTGGGTAGCTACAGTAATCTTTAATAAGCCTCCGCCGCCTCCGCCTGATGTTATACCTGAAATCGAACAGGATGATGCCGAGATTGAAAAGAAAGGCATAACGCTCAGGCAAAGGTTAGTAGCACATCAGGAGAATGAAAGCTGTGTGTCCTGCCATAAAAAAATTGATCCCCTAGGCTTTGCCTTGGAAAATTTTGATGCTGTCGGAAGATGGCGTGACAACTACGGTTCGGGACTGGACATAGATGCGAGCGGAGAAATCTTTGGCGAAAATAAATTCAAAGATATTATAGGTCTCAAAGACACTCTACTTAGAAATCCTCACTGGTTCATGAGATCATTCATTGAACATATGCTTTCTTACTCACTTGGACGAGAATTGGACATAAATGATAAGCATTATGTCGATAAAATCCTTGCTAAAGTGATACTGGAAAAAGGAAAATTTTCTACAGTTGTAACAGAGATAACTAAGAGCTATCCTTTTATGAATAAAACCAATCAGTCAGAATAGATAAATATGATCCTAAAACGAACATCACTGTCTCGACGAAAGGTATTAAGAGGCGCCGGAGCATCATTAGCATTGCCTTTACTGGAGGCCATGCAGGTCAACTCATTTTCCAAAACTAATGAGGCCGTTAAGCCGCCTGTTCGCGCCGGATTCTTTTACATTCCTAATGGGGTCGTTCAAACTGCATGGCATCCCAAGGACACGGGCAAGGGGTACGAACTGAGTCCCACGCTTGAGCCGATCAGGCCCATCAAGAATGATGTTACTCTCTTCACCAAATTGGACAGAGTAAAAGTTGCTGGTACTGACGGACATGCTCAGGCGGGAGCGTGCTGGTTAAGCAGCGCTTCACCTGATGAGTTATCTCCTGCAGGATATCCTCTCAAAAAAACAATAGATCAAATTATGGCTGAGCACTCAGGAAAAGAGACTGCTTTCCGTTCACTTGAGCTCAGTTGTAACCCGTATGAGGATAATCGGGAGTCCGTTTATTTCGACAATGTTTCCTGGTACGGGCATGGCCATGTCGCGCGATCTCTGCGAGATCCGAAGGCAGTCTTCAACAGACTCTTTGGTGTCAAGCAACACTTGGAATCCGGGAGCGTTCTGGACCTAGTAATGGATGATGCCAGGTCTCTTAACCATAGTCTTGGGAGAACTGATAAAGGAAAGCTCGGAGAATATATGGACTCAGTGCGTACCGTTGAACAGCAGATAGAGCGTGTTACAAAGAGGCAGGAGGATATCAATAAGCTGAAGATTGCAGAGCCAGTTAAGCCTTGGCAAGCAATGACTCGTGATGAGTTTATACAAGTTATGGGTGACTTGATGATATTGGCTTTTAGGACTGATCTTACACGCGTAGCCACTATCATGAGCTCTCCGGAGCGATGGGGTTCTCCCCTCAAGGTTCATGGGCTCTTTGAAAAACCGGTCGATCACCACGGAATGACCCATGGGCAGGGGAACCAGCATGTCAGATCAAAGCTTGAGGCCCTGGACCATTTTCATATCCAGCAATTTACCTCGCTCGTACTGAAGATGAAAAATATCAAAGAGGGTGAGGGAACGCTCCTAGACAACATGATGTTCACCCTAGGTTCTGGAATAAGTGACGGTTCCCTTCACATTTATACTGACTTGCCTACTCTTGTCGCAGGTCGTGCCGGTGGTGCCATAGATCCTGGGAGTCATGTCAAATCACCAGAAGGGACTCCAATTGCGAACTTGTGGGTCTCTATGATCAATGCAATGGGTCTAAAAATGGAAAGTCTCGGCGACAGTACTGGAAAACTGAAGATGATTTGATGAGTGTAGTAATTTGAGGTCCTCCAATTTATTCTTCTAGGCAGAAGTTCATATCGAACTGTTCCTATGCAAACAAGTCATGAGCTACACGCCCATGCACATCAGTGAGTCTATAATCTCGACCCGAATAACGGTAAGTTAACTTTTCGTGATCGAGCCCCATGAGGTGAAGTATCGTCGCATGCAAGTCATGGACATGCATCCTGTTCTCTACCGCAGTCAAACCGAACTCATCAGTCGAGCCGTAAGTGAATCCTTTTTTGACGCCACCACCTGCCATCCAGATAGTATAGCCATAGTGATCATGGTCTCTTCCTTTAGCGCCTTCAGAGGTTGGTGCCCTGCCGAATTCGCCTCCCCATACAACTAATGTATCTTCTAGTAGGCCTCTGCCTTCGAGATCTTTTAGTAATGCAGCAATTCCTTGATCGCATGCTTTTGCTAGTCTGCTGTGTCCGCCTTTAATGTCACCATGACCAGTGTCCCATGCGATATCATATCCATCAATTGAGTGATTTAATTGAACTACTCTGACGCCATCCTCTATCAGCCTTCGAGCGATGAGGCAACCTTTAGCAAATTCACTGTCACCGTATAGATCACGAGTGGCCTGTGATTCCTTGGATATATCAAAGACTTCAGGGACTGAGAATTGCATTCTGAAAGCCATTTCCATTGCCTGAATACTTGCTTCAAGGCTCTGGTCCTTTTCTACTCTTTTTAACTGCAGTCTATTGAGTTCACCCAAAAGGTCAGCTTGTCTTCTTTGATCAGCAGTAGACAGTGAGCTGTTCTTTAAATCATTGATGACAGCGTCAGGTTTCATGCTGTTGATGTTGACATAGGATCCAGCATAGGCGCCTGGAAGAAATGCATTGCCCCAATTAGCTAGTTTGCCTCTTGGTTGAGCTCTTGGGGACATTGCAACAAAACCAGGCAGGTTCTGAGTTTCAGCTCCGAGCCCGTAAACTAACCATGATCCCATGCTTGGCCTGTTAGGTTGCAATGCTCCGAGATTCGCCATGAGTATACCGCCAGCATGTTCAGGAATGTCGGTGTGCATTGAATGAACAAAACAAATATCATCAACGCATTCCGCGACGTGAGGGAAAATGTCACTGACCCATTTTCCGGACTCTCCATATTGCTTAAAACTGAACGGTGAGGGCATCAGGCCCATTTTTGTATTTCTTAGTGTTTTCCGATTAACGGATTCGGGCCTCTTGCCAGCGTGCTTTGCAATCATTGGCTTATAATCAAAGGTATCTACTTGAGATGGCCCTCCAGGCATGAACAGTTGTATTATCCTTTTTGCCCTAGGCTCAAAATGAGGTTTCTTAGGTGCCAGGGGCGAGGATTCATCACTTGATCCATTGGCAGATCCTATCAATGAAGCGAGCCCTAAGGATCCAAAGCCGCCGCCCATCTTCATTAAGGCGTCTCTTCGGCTGACGCAGTTCTGTGTTGCTCTTCGGTAAGCGAGTTCATGTTCAAGAAATTTCATGGTTTTTTGGATATGATATTATCTTAATTGAATGAGTTCGTGCGCGCTCAGCAAAACCTGAGCGTATAGCTCCCAGCTCTTCTGGTCAGGACTATCGCCTAACCACTTATTTGCAAGTTCGCGCTCTTCGTCTTCAGGCAGCCTAGAATATAGACTCTCATAGACAGATTCAATAGTTCTCTGAGTATTGTCGGGGCTATCAAAAAGCCGTTTGCCTAAGTTCTTGGATCTTTCTGTCATGAACGGGCTGTTCATCATAAATAAATACTGTTGAGGGACTACACTCGAGGATCTCTTTGGACTCGTTGATACGGCTGCGGGAAAATCAAACAAACGTAAAAAAGCATCAGACTGAAATCTGTCACCGGTCCTGCTGATAGTAGCATAGAGGGTTCTCCTTTTACTGTTGAGAATTTCGCCTTCAGGAGCGCCTCCTATTTTAGGGTCAAGCTCGCCCGTCACAGCTAGGAGCGTGTCTCTCCATGATTCAACTTCCAGTTTTCTGGGGCTGTATCTCCATACCATTCTATTGTCACCATCCTTATCAAACTTTTCTTTTATGTGGGCACTGCTCATTTGCCACGTAGAAGACGTTAATATCATTTTGTGCAATTTTTTGATCGACCATCCTTGCTTTACGAAGTTGTGCGCTAACCAATCTAGGAGCAACGGGTGCGAGGGCTTTTCACCAATGATTCCAAAGTTGCTCGGTGTCCGCACTAGGCCTTGACCAAAATGCCACCCCCATATGCGGTTGACTATTACTCTGGCAGTGAGGGGATTCTCGGGAGAAATTACTGAGTCAGAAAGTTCAATGCGACCACTGCCCTGAGAATATTCCTTTCTGTCTTTACCTTCAATTATTTCAATGAATCTTCTTGGTGCGATTTCACCTTTCTTGCGCAAGTCGCCGCGGAGCGCAATATGCATATTTGCGTTGCCATTTTCTGCAAGTACGTGTGCATTTGGAGGCTTTGGAGGCTCGCTCTTTTTCAACTGCTCAATTTCAGCACGAATGCCTGCGAGTTTAACTTTTGATTCTTCGGGCAGTTTCTTTTCAACCTCTTTTCGATTAATGGACAATCTTTTTGATTCAGCATCAAGGAACTGATTGACGTTTTTATTTAATTCATCAATGGCATTTTTCCAGGATTTGTGAGTCTCTATCTGGTTCCTATCACCTACAGGAGCGTCCACATTTCTAGTGTTTTTGAAGATTCCTGCCAGAGAATAATAATCGTAAGTTGTGATTGGATCGAATTTGTGATTGTGGCACCGGGCACATGCGGCAGTGAGGCCGAGGAAAGCCCTGGAAAAAGTATCCACCCGGTCAGAAAGAGTTTCAGCGAGGGCCTGTGCCTTCGCTTCAGGGTCACCCCCGTCAGAGTTGTATGTGGGGCCGACTACAAAGAATCCGGTAGGGATCGGATCCTTTTCTTCAATAAGATCACCAGCGATTTGCTTTTTAACAAACATATTATAAGGCATGTCTGAATTGAGTGCATTTACTACCCAGTCACGGAACCTCCATGCATTTGGTAGGGCTTTGTTATCACCGAAACCGCCATGTCCATCGCTGTATCTGGCCACGTCTAGCCAGTGACGGGCCCAGCGTTCACCATAGTGTTTGGATGCTAGCAATTGATCAATTACTTTTGAAAATGCATCCGGGTCCTTGTCATTTAAAAAGGCAGTGACCTGATCCGGTGTCGGAGGTATTCCTATTAAGGTCAAGTAAGCTCGCCTGATAAGGTTCCGTGACGTTGCAGATCCGTTTGGAGTTAACTCATTGTTCTTAAGTTTAGAATATATGAACTTATCGATTGGTGTCTTTGACCACGAATCGTCTTTGACTTCGGGTGGTGATGATTCTTTAATTTTCTTGAATGCCCAGTGTTCGTTTCTCAATTTATCCCAATCATAGGGCTCATTGTTTGTATCGGGATTGGCAACAATCTCATTTTCAGAGCCTGGCCAAGGAGCTCCCATCTGGACCCATTTGTTTATCAGCTCAATGTCCTTGTCTGGTAACTTGCCTTTTGGTGGCATCGCCATGTCTTCGTTCCTGTACATGACAGCCTCAATGATTCTGCTCTGATCTGGATCTCCTGGCACTATAGCCGTGCCTGAGTCGCCCCCATCGATCAGGCCCTTGTATGTGTCTAAGTAAAGTCCGGCTTTGAGTTTGCCTTTTGAATCTGCTTTTTGAGAATGACAGGCGAAGCAATTATTCGCAAGTAATGGTCTGATTTTTGATTCAAAAAATTCAGCCTGTTCGGGGCTAGGAGGTTTTGCAACTGAAGCAGTAATGAGAATTGCCAAAAACGCTAATGTTAGTTCTTTGGCTTTTATCATTTTACAAATATATTTTTTATTATTGCAGTCATAATAATGAACAAATGAATTGCAATCGATGCAAGCGAATCTGGTCTCTTTGTTAATAATTATTTTATAAAAATTTATATAATATTATGACAAATTTCGTGATTATGTGTTCTTCAGGAGTAATATTATAGCCCCAACCTTTAGTTGACTGACAATTAGACAACTGGCTCTCTCCCAAAGTACTCCCCAAAATATCATATCATGTCTGCTCATTTTAAAAGTAAGTTCTTAGGATCCGTGATCTTTGTCGCGAATTTAATTATCCCTATTCAATTAAACGCTGCGCCAGTGATTAGTGAAATTATGGCAAATAATGAATCTATTCTAGCGGATATTGATGGTGATTTTTCTGATTGGATTGAGATTCACAACCCTGGCAATGCTGACTTTAATCTTGAAGGTTTGTTCTTAACTGACAATGCTGACAATCTTACTAAGTGGAAGTTCCCTGCAACTACTATCGGAGCTGGAAAGTACCTCATTGTATTTGCATCAGGTAAGGGCGAAGACATACATGAAGGAGATGGTCAGCTTCATACGAATTTTGAATTGTCCAGTGGTGGTGAGTATTTGGGTCTGATTGATTCTGACGGCAAAACAATCATTTCTGAAATAGCACCAAAATTTCAAAAACAAGATAAGGACAGATCATTTGGTCTGGGTATTTGGGGCGAATCCAGTTCGACTGCAATAGTTGGCCCTAATGCAATGGTCAAGTACTTCATTCCTGAGGATGCATCTCTTGGTAATCAATGGTTAGAACCCGGTGATATCTTTGATGATTCTGAATGGACGGAAGTCAAACACCCGGTCGGTTTTGAAACTTCTTCCGGGACCCTGGAGCGACTCGTTGAAACAAGTATCGCTGCTGACATGAAGGGGACAAATGCTAGTGGGTACTTTAGGTTTCCTTTTCAATTTGATAGCATTAACAAAAAAATAGTTGGGGCTGAAATAAGAGTCACAATTGATGATGGATTCATTGCTTACATTAATGGTGTACAGATCGGTTCATTTAATTCCCCTGATCAAATAGTTTATAATTCAAGAGCGACGGGATCACGCTCTGATTCGATTGTGGCGTCCACTCCAATCACTATAGATATAGCACCCCATATAGACTCAATTAAGAATGGAGATAACGTGTTGTCAGTTCAGGCCATGAATACGACTCCCGGCAGTTCAGACTTTCTACTTGGCGTCCATCTCGTAGCGGACGTTATTGACGTTGGTGGTGGAACGCAATACGGATTCTTTAAATCACCTTCACCCGGATTTGCAAATTCAGAACTATCGAGTCAGGGCAAAGTAGCGGATACAAAATTTAGTCCTGACAGGGGCTTTTATGATGAACCATTCAATCTTGAAATAACCAGTAAGACTGAAGGTGCCACTATTAGATACACAACGGATGGTTCTGAGCCGACGTCAACTAAAGGTAAGGTTTACAGTTCTCCTATAAGTGTAACTAAAAGCTCAATCATTAGAGCGGCTGCTTTCAAAAAAGGTTACGATTCCACTAACATTGATACCCATTCCTATCTTTTTGTTAATGATATTATAAGACAGTCCTCATCAGCTCCAACCGGCTGGCCTAGTGGCAGTGTTAATGGTCAAAGATATCAATATGGTATGAATCAGTCAGTCGTTAATAGTAACAATTCTCAAATTGGCGGTGTTGAAAAGGTCAAAGATGCGCTCAAAAGTCTACCTGCGATCTCAATAGTTACGGACCAGGCGAACCTCACGAGCGCTAGGACAGGAATTTACTCTAATCCTCAGAGTGATGGAATCGCATGGGAAAGAGAGTCATCAGTCGAGATGATATTTCCACCTAACTGGATTGATCCCTATGGCAATGAAAAAGGCTTTCAATCTCCTTGCGGTTTACGCATTAGGGGAGGCTATTCGAGGCGAACTCAAAACCCTAAGCACTCATTCAGGCTCTTTTTCAGATCGGAATACGGTAACGGCAGACTCAATTATCCAATCTTTGGTGAAGAAGGAGCTGATGTTTTCAATAAGTTCGATTTGAGGGGCCCACAAAACTATTCTTGGGCACAAGGAGATACTAACCGAAATAGCTTCATTCGTGACACATGGTCCAGAGACTTACAAGGTGAAATGGGGCAACCCTATAAGAGAGGTAGGTGGATTCAGTTATTTCTCAATGGAATTTACTGGGGAATGTTTCAAATCGATGAAAGGGCCGAGGCAAGTTACGGTGAAATATACTTTGGCGGAGATAAGGATGATTATGATGTGGTTAAATCGTATGGTGGAGTCACTGACGGTAACAGAAGCTCCTATCAAAGACTCTGGCAGAAATGGCAGCAAGGATTCAGAACCAATGCGGCTTACTTTGATGTACAAGGAATGGACCCTGACGGAACAATTAATCCTGATAGGGAACGATTAGTCGATATAGAAAACCTCATTGATTATATGATTATCACTTATTATACGGGTGATAGGGATGGTCCCGGCTCTAGGTACACTCAGCCACGGCCAAACAATTATTTTGGAATCTACAACAGGGAAAATCCCCAAGGTTACCATTTCTTTGAGCATGACAGCGAACACTCCCTAGGCACTGGAGAGAACAACATGGTTTCACCATTCACAAGAAGTAGCTCCTTAACAGATTTTAACCCGCATACTTTGCATGAGAGATTTGCAAGTCACAGTGAAGAGTACAGGATGCTATTTTCGGACAGAGTAGCAATGTATTGTTATAATGGAGGTCTATTGACTCCCGAAGCTGGAATCGAACGTGTTGATAAAAGGGCTGAGCAACTTGACCCTGGCATTATTGCGCATTCGGCTCGATGGGGTAACACTTCCAGGTCACGTACTGCATGGTTAGGAGCTGTGAGTGGTGTCAGAAACTTTATTTCTAGCCGGATTCCAACGCTCGTGAGTCAACTCAGATCAGTGAATTGGTACCCTGACATTGATCCTCCAAAGTTCAGTAAGCACGGTGGATTTGTACAGAGTACTCAGCAAATACTTCTCAGGGGAGGGCCAGGTCAGATCCTTTACACTTTAAATGGCGAAGACCCTCGCCAGTTAGGTGGCGGCATTAATCCAGACGCAAAGATTTTCGATGGAAATACCAATAGCGAGATGCTTTTGCGAAGAGGATCATCCTGGAAATACCTCGACAATGGTACTAATGCAGGAACTTCATGGAGAAGCGTCGCATTCAATGACATTTTATGGAAATCGGGAGCAGCTGAACTCGGTTACGGGGATGGGGGTGAGAGGACCACAGTTTCATTTGGAACCAGTTCATTAAATAAACATGTTACAACCTACTTCAGAACCAAGTTCAATGCTTCTGACGTCAACAAATTTGGAGAATTGGAGTTGAAACTCAGAAGAGATGATGGGGCAGTAGTCTATTTGAATGGGAAAGAGGTTGTTCGTTCTGGGATGCCTGGTGGCACAATCAACTATCTCACATTTGCTAGTAACATATCCGGGGGAAATGACGAAACGACTTATTACTCCTTTCCAATAGAAACGACTTCACTAGTTAATGGGCAAAACGTTATTGCAGTTGAAGTTCATCAGTCATCTAGGACAAGTTCTGATGTGAGCTTTGATTTGGAGCTGTCTGGGGTCCAATTCACTAACCCTAATCCATTGTACTTGAGAGATGAGGGTTTAAACACAATTAAGGCAAGAGTTAAAAATAATAATGTATGGAGTGCAATTACTGAGGCCGATTTCATTGTTGATGCAGAACCTGCAAGAACTGACAATATTGTCATAAGCGAAATTCATTACCGTCCTGCTCAACCGTCAGCTGAAGAGGCAGCTGCTGGTTTTAATGACCGATCGGACTTTGAGTTCATTGAGCTTCTAAATATTTCACCAAGATCAGTGGACTTGGGTGCACTGGTATTCTCTGATGGTATAGAATTTGATTTCGCTACTGCTGAAAGAGGCAGAACGATGTTGCCTGGAGCCCGTCTCATTATTGTAAATAATATTGATGCATTTATGATGCGTTACGGCAAGAGTCTTGATCCTAACATTGTAATAGTTGGGGAGTTTAATGGGAACCTCAATAATGACGGTGAACAAATAATCATCACTGACAGGAGTGGGGCAAATATCATTGATATTCCCTTTAATGATGGGGACGAGTGGCCAGCAAGTGCTGACGGTGAAGGATATTCATTGGTGAAAATTAATCCTCTTAGAAATTATGCAAATCCCGCTCCCAGTACCTGGAGGAGTAGCGCCTCGTTAGGAGGGAACCCCGGTTTCAGTGATGCGCTTAACTTGGCTGAGTGGAGTGCGTTAAATAACGTCAGTGACCCTTTAATTGATTCAGATAATGATGGATTGTCAGCTCTCTCTGAATATGCAATTGGCACAGATCCTAACGCTGTAAGTGCCTCAGATAGCATCTCTGCACGTATAGGAGAATTAGAGATAGAAGGAGTTACAGATGATTATTTAATAATTGATGTAAAAAGGCGCATTGGGGCTGATGATGTCCGTTTCGGACTTCAATTAAGTAATAATCTAACAAAATGGGATAATTTAACCACTCCGACTAGCGTAATTAATGTACAAAATAATGGAAATGGGACTGAAACAGTCAGTTATTTAATAAGCAAAGCTGATACGTTCGGATTAAACGTATATTTTAAAGCTGTCATTTCACTGAGCCCATAGACCTCGAATCGTTCTAGAACGAGGCCCGTGTGCTATGAACAATAAATGATTATAAGCAGTGTTTCTTGTTTATTCTCAGACCAAAGGTGTTTAGTTTTATTTAGTGAAATTGAGCAAACTATTACTGTCAGGACTTCTTTTTCTGATCAGCGTTGCTGTATCAAATTCTCAAGTCGGTCAAAGAACAGATACTTTGCTTCATTCATGGAACTTTTCCAAAGCTAATTGGTTAAAAAATACAGTTTCTGACAGGAGCAAAAAGATTAAATTTGAAGCTCAATTTCTTCCAACTTTCAACAGTTCAGGCCAGTTCATCCTTTCAGGGAAGCATGGACTCTTCAATGATTCGGTTCTGCCGACATCTCTTCCAAAGAATCAGATTTCGGCTGAGGCCACAGTTACAATAAATGAGGGTCAGCAGTGGGGTTCAATCATGGGTTATGCTCAGGACAACGGTTCCTACGAGAGGGGATGGATTCTAGGTTATAATGAGGATTCATTTTTGTTTTGGGTTTCGACTGGAGGCCCATTGATACAGGCAACTTCCAGAGTCAAATTTGCGATAGGCAGAAAGTATCATGTCGCTGGAACCTATGATGGTTCTAAGGTGAAGATTTATGTAAATGGAAAATTATCAGGCCAGGCCAATGCCTCGGGGCCGATCGCTTATCCGAAAAAAGCCCACTATACGGTAGGAATATACAAAGATGATGATGAGAGTTATCCAATGAAGGGTTCAGTCCATTCGGCAATGTTGCACACTGCAGCGATTAAGCCCTCAGAGATTCTCGACATATCAAATAAACTGGGCCTGACGCCGATTAAGTTTTCAGTTCAACCGTCACTCAGATTCATTTCAAGTGATGAGGCGAGAATCACTTGGACGTCATCGAGCATTAAAGAAATGTCTGTTCATTTTGGCAAGTCCCGTAGCCTAGGCAGTATCGTAAAGGCCCAAAAGATTGGAGCGCAATACTTTGCTGATCTTCCAAATCTCCAACCTGATACTGAATACTTTTACAAATTGGTTGAAACTGGTCGAGGCCGATCAGGTCCTACTCATGACTTTAACACGAACCTTAATTTTTCTCTTCCGGGTGTCAGCGCTATAGTTAATGATTCAATTAATCAGAGGGCTAAACAAATTATTAACAGGGCAGGATGCAAAAAAGGTTACTGTCTTGTCATCGGTTCTGATGATGCTGATCTTCTCATAGAACTCGCAAGGAACAGTAATTTTTCTGTCATTTCAGTTCAAAGCGATGATGGCAAAATTAATAGCCTTAGGGACAAGCTTTACCGGTCAGGGGTACAGGGCTCGAGGGTCAATGTTCTCAGGGTTGATGATTTAAAAGGAAAGATACCGCTGACGAGTTGCATGATAAATCTGCTCATATCATTTGATCGGAAAGAGGATGAGGAAATTAAACGCGTCCTTGTGCCTGGCAGGGGAAGGGCCATTTTTATTTCCGAGAACGATAGAATATATGCAAGACCAAAGCTCCCGGGTTCAGGTGACTGGACGCACCAATACGGTGACGCCGGTAATACAACCTCGACGAAGGAGAACCTCGCTGGCGCTACTGGTACTCATGAATTCACAATTCAGTGGTTGGGTCGGCCCGGTGCCGATTTCGGGATTGACCGGAACCCGCGAATGCCTGCTCCTCTCTCTGCAGGAGGAAGGCTATTCCATCAGGGAATGAATAGGCTAGTTGCATTGGATGCCCATAACGGGTCGGTTCTCTGGAGCATTGAGGCGCCGGATCTGAGAAGAGTCAATATACCTCGAGACTGTGGTAACTGGTGCGCTGACAATGAAAATCTCTATGTTGCTATTAAAGATATGGCCTGGATCTTTGATTCAGAAACTGGACAAAGACTCCAAACTATTAGAGTTCCGGGTGAGCCAGTCGCCGAGACTGATTTTGAATGGGGATACATTGGCAAGATAACTGACACTTTAATTGGCAGCGGCACACAGGCCAATACCTCATACAAGAGTTTCTGGTCAGGAAAGATGTGGTATGACGGGAAAGGTGGTGATGTTGGCACTCAGCAAGTATGTAGTGATTTTATCTTTGGATATTCTCTGAAAGAGCCTGAAGCAAAGTTAGCTTGGCGGTACGCGAAGGGAGTCATTCTTAATCCAACAATTTCATGTGCTGATGGGTATTTGTATTTTGTTGAAACCAGAAACCCTAAGATCCAGCTTCAAGAAAACAGAAGGATATCTGATAAGTCTCTTTGGCTCGACCAGTTCCTAGTTTGTCTAGATGCTGAAAACGGCAAATTGATATGGGAAAAGCCGATCGATACTGAGGACGGACTTATAACCTTTTATCTTCAGGCAACTAAGGAACAACTGATTCTTACTGCATCCAATTCCAAATTCCATATCTATACATTTAATGCAAAGACCGGTGAATCAGGTTGGTCCAAATCAAGTAACTGGGCCGATGATCACCATAGCGGTCACATGCAGCATCCTGTAGTGACTAGTGACAAGCTTTATTTGCAGCCGAACGGTTATGATCTGGCTACGGGGGAGATTTTAACAACTAAAATGGGAAAGAGAGAAGGTTGTCACACTTATGTGGGTGCTGGAGACGCTCTACTCTACAGAGGCAAGGCCCGTCAAATTTCAATGTGGTCAAAGGAAACCGAGTCAGTAACGAGTTGGCCTCGTCTCCGGCCAAGCTGCTGGTTAAACACGATACCTGCCTCTGGCATGATACTTATACCTGAAGGAGGAGGTGGCTGTTCATGCGGTGGCTGGATGGAAACTTCTCTCGGTTTCATTCCGAGAAAACATTTAACTGATACTGGAGCTGAATAAAATTGATGATGCGTTCAATAATGTATTGCTTTTTGCTTGTCTCATCTCAGGGGCTCATACTGGCTGAGGACTGGCCCACTTATCGACATGATAATAGGCGATCGGGAATCACTTCGGAAGATCCAACGATGCCTTTAAAACAGAGTTGGGTGAGGCTCTCTCCTCATCAACCAATGATGGCATGGTCGGGCCCAGCCAAATGGGACGCTTATTCAGGAAATAAGGATCTTCAGTCCATGAGAAACTTTGACCCGGTCTTCTTTGTTACAGTCAAAGGTAGCTCCGTATATTATGGATCGTCTGTCGATCATGGCATTCATTGCATTGACCTGGAATCTGGAAAGGAAAAATGGGCTTCGTTTGTTACTGGCGCAGTGAGGATGCCTCCTACAATTGATGGCGATCTTTGCTATTTTGGTTCGGACGATGGCTTTGCCTACGCTGCCAGTTCTAATGATGGTAAGATCCAATGGCGACACTGTCCGGCCGAAGACAAGAGGCTCATATCCAGTAACGGCAAGCTAATTTCACTCTGGCCAGTTAGGACCGGAGTCCTCGTTCAGAACGGGTTGGCATATTTTGCTGCATCATTAGTTCCCTGGGAACCATCTTACGTGTGCTCAGTTCATAAGGAAAGCGGTGAGCCGGCCTATGTTTCCAAGCACTCTAATATGACATTACAGGGATCCATGCTCTCCAGCAGTAAAACACTTTATGCTCCTCAGGGCAGGAGCGTTCCTTTGCTCTTTGATCTTCTGTCCGGCAAGACCATAAAGAGCATTGCAAATACGGGTGGCACTTTTTGCCTGCTTACTGAAGATGACAAACTGGTGGCAATGCCTAGCAGTCAAAAGTCATCAGGTAATATGATTCAAATAGCTGATCCGTCTGGCGGTTCTGCCATGCTGCAATTTGCGGGCGCTGACAGACTGCTCATTTCTAAAGAGATTGCCTACATACATCAGCAAGGTAAGCTTAAGTCTCTTAACAGAGTCAAATATGGGCTGGCCACTAATGCAATCGCATCGAACAATAAAACCATCAAATCGATGACTGACAGAATAGGTAAAATTAAAGAGGCTTTGAAAAAGGCAAACTCTTCAAAAGATGGTCAGAAAATCACACAACTTAAGTCTCAAGTAAGTGAAATTGAAAAATCAATTTCACAATTAAAAGTTCTAAATATTAAATCAAAAAATAATCTCGCTAAAAGCTATCAGTGGCAGATAGAAGCTCCAGCTCCTTATGATCTTATACTCGCAGGGAATATTATATTTATGGGAGCTAAGGACATTGTCTTGGGTTACGACGCGAGGACAGGGAAAAGGCTTTGGTCCGCTAAAGTTAAAGGCAAAACATACGGATTGGCCTTTTCGGGCGGGAAACTCATAGCAAGTACAACATTGGGTCATATTTACTGCTTCAGTGGCCCATCATCTTAAATAATTATTGGAACCTTCTGAATGAATCTTTTCAGAATAATACGCAGAGAAATATCTCATAGCAGAGGCACATTTTTGATGGGTGTGTCGGCAGTTATAATCTCAGTTCTCTCATACATCATATCACTTTCTATCCTCACTAGTTCAAAAAGTTCATTTCTCAATGGAATGCAAATCATGCAGGCTGACCTTAAAAAAGAAATCAGTGGTCTCGAGGATGCTATAAGGAAATCAATGAAGGGTCTGGGATTTAATATTCATATTTATCCCGAGAAACAGGACCTCTCTGTGATTTATGAGCAGGGTTATGGAGAGCAAACGATGCCGGAAAACTACGTTGAAAAATTAGCCAATTCAAACATAGTCACTGTGAATCATCTTCTGCCACGACTGACGGAAATGGTAAAATGGAAAGAAAAGGATCAGTCAGTTCTTCTCATCGGTGTGAGGGGCGAGGTTCCTATTGCTTTTAGAGGTGAAAACAGAAAGAAGGCACTCATCGATCCGGTCAAAGTCGGAGACATTGTTTTGGGGTACGAACTACATAAAAAATATGGAATCAAACCCGGAGAAACCATCAAATTCATGGGCAAGGAACTTAATGTTACTGCAACACACTCTGGCAGAGGAACGGTCGATGATATTACAGCATGGATGGCCCTTTCAACGGTCCAGGAGCTTTTAGGCAAACCTGATCTAATTAATGGGATTCTAGCTCTCGAGTGTAATTGTGAATCCCTAGACCGTCTCGGGGATATAAAAAAGGAAATCGGTCAGATATTGCCGAATACTCGAATAATAGAAAAAGAGAGTAAGGCTTTGGCCAGAGCTGAGGCCAGAAATAAAGTTAAGAGGACCGGTCAGACTCAGATTCAGAATTTCGCACTTAGCCAGAAACAGCTAATCGTTAATCAATCCATTACCACGACTCTTTTTGTTTTGATTGTATCGGCTCTGAGCATTGGTTGGATCGCCTATTTAACTTTCTCTAACGTGGCTGCAAGATCCGTTGAGATTGGCATATTAGGAGCAATGGGATTTGGTGGCACAAAATTAGTTTTGCTAATTATATCTAGGGCTACTTTAATGGGCATTACAGGCACTCTTTGCGCCTTAGTGATTTCTCTCATTGCCGTTCCTCTGGCCTGGGGCAGAGAAGTCTTTGTCGCCGTTTTCTTGGACATGAGCAATGTTTTTATACTGATGTGCGTGCCCACATTGCTTGCCTGTAGTGCGGCATGGATACCCGCCATAAAGGGCTCTTCAAAGGACCCGGCTGAAGTACTAAGAAATGAGTGATAATAATTCAGAATTTACTTTAAGGGCTCAAGGAATAACCAAGACTTATTCCGCTAAATCTGGTGCCATTAATGTTCTTGAGGATATTGATTTGGAATTATCAAAGGGTGATTTTGTTACGATTTCCGGTCCCAGTGGTTGCGGAAAATCAACGTTACTAATGGTACTCGGAACGCTTCAAGAACCTGATTCAGGCACTTTGAAATATGGGGACATTACACCTTACGGACTCAGCCCCAGCGGCCGTGCGGAGTTCCGCTCCAAGAACATTGGATTCGTTTTTCAGGACTTCAATCTTGTTCCTTATTTGGATGTAAGAGAAAATATAATGTGCCCGGGAATTGTTAATCCTTCTGCTGATTTGGAACCAAGATCGAGTGAACTTCTCGAAATGCTTGGACTCACGGACAGGTCCAACCATTATCCCGATCAGCTCAGTTCAGGTGAGAAGCAAAGAGCAGCGCTTGCAAGAGCACTACTGCTGAGGCCTAGTATCATTTTTGCGGATGAGCCAACAGGTAACCTTGATCAGTCCAATGGACGCGTGGTCCTCGACTGTCTAGCTAATTATGCTGAGGATGGAGCCACAGTAATAATGGCGACTCATGACAGTGCTGCTTTGTCCTCCGGAAATAAACATGTTCAATTTAATGAGGGTAAAGGGATCACAGTTAAATCAGAATGACGGTAACAATTCATTACAAGGGACAGATCGCGACTGAAGTTGGATCGAGCACTGAAGATCTGAAGTTCGACGAGCCTATATACTTAATTGGTATTTTAAAGGCACTTTCAGATAAAGGAACAGAAGCGATTAATGATTTCATATTTGATGAAAAAGGGCAACCAACAAGGTCGCTTCTTGTATTAGTCAATGATGAACAAGTAATTGATTTCCAAAAGACCTTAATTAGCGACGATTGTGTCATCTCACTGTTGCCACCCATCGCTGGAGGTTAGTTTTTAAGATGTTAACTGAAGTCGATAAACTCAGGTACTCATGGCAACTCGATGTGCCCGGCTTTGGAGAACGAGAACAATTGACTCTTAAAAACTCGACTGCCTTAGTCACAAGGGTCGGCGGAATAGGTGGTCCAGTTGCTCAAAGCCTAGCCGCTGCAGGTATCGGAAAGCTTATTCTTGCCCATGCCGGGAAGCTCCGTGAGGATGATCTTAACCGTCAGATACTCATGTCCAGAGATCAGATAGGAGAATCAAGAGTCAAGTGCGCAGCGGGGACTCTCAAAAGATTCAATTCCGATACACAAATAGAAGTGTTTGATGAAAACGTAAATAATGTAAACATTGATAGAATCTCTAGTGAAGCTGATATTATCTTCGGATGCGCGCCCCTGTTCGAGGAACGGTTTCTTTTAAATGAAGCTGCAGTTAAAGGTAACAAGCCACTCATAGACTGTGCAATGTATTCCATGGAGGGGCAGGTAATTCCAATAGTTCCTGGGACCACGCCATGTCTTAAATGCATCTATCCTGATGATCCGGAGCATTGGCAAAGAAAGTTCCCTGTGTTTGGTGCGGTCTCGTCCCTAGTTGCGCAGATCGGTGTCATTGAAGGAATTAAAATTTTATGTCAATTTGATGATCCTTCACTCGGTGAAATGATACGATTTGATGCCTCATTAATGAATGTGAAGAAAATTAGACTGTTGCCTAGGCGGGAGAATTGCCCTGCGTGTAATTAAAATTATTTATCATGAATAACTCGAAATTTATATTTGCAATATTGCTACTCACTTTGTCCCTCTTTGTCCTCTCCTTCATTGACACTACGAAAAAGAACGAGGCATCCGAACTCGTTGTCTATTGTGCCGCGGGAATGAGAGTGCCGATGGAGAAAATTTCTAAGGATTATGAAGATAGTTATGGAACAAAGGTGAGTCTGCAATTCGCAGGTTCGGGGACGCTTTTAGGAAACATAGAGGCGTCAAAGATCGGGGATCTGTATCTGGCTGCTGATTCAAGCTATCTAGAAATAGCCAAGCAAAAAGGACTAGCAAAAGAAACAATTCCAGTGTGCAGTTTAATGGCTGGCCTAATCGTTAAGAAAGGTAATCCATTAAACATTGACAGCCTTAAAAGCCTCATGGCAAAGGATAATTGCAGAATCGTTTTAGCCAATCCCGAGGCCGCTTCAATAGGAAAATTTACAAAGAAAATTCTCCATGAAAGTGGAGCCTGGGAGGCCCTATCTGCTAGGGCAATTGTGATGAAGCCAACTGTCAATGAAGTCGCAAACGACATAAAGTTAGGGGCAGCAGATGTCGGTTTTGTTTGGGACGCAATAGCCAATCAGTACCCTGAACTCGATTTCGTGGCCTTGCCTCAATTTGAGTCAAAAACGAAGTCAGTAACGATCGGTGTATTAGACTCATCGACGGACCCTTCGGCCGCATTAAAATTTGCCAGGTATGTCACTTCATATGATCGGGGTCAAAAGATATTTGAAGAAGAAGGATATAAGGTTTCAGATGGAGATCAGTGGTCCGAGAGTCCTGAAATTCTTCTCTATACAGGTGCCATGCTTTCACCGGCTATTAGGACTCGAATCGAGGAATTTGAATTGCGCGAAAATGTCGATATACAGCTAGTCCCCAATGGTTGCGGGGTACTTGTTTCGCAGATGAAAGCAGGAGCAAGGCCTGATGCATATTTCTCCTGTGATATATCATTTATGGATGACGTGCAGGACCTTTTTGGCTCTCCAACTAATGTCAGTTCGAATGACATGATTATTCTCGCTCAAAACAAAATGAAAGGTAAAATAAAGTCACTTGATGACCTTACGCGCGAAGGGATCAGAGTTGGCACTGCTCATCCTGAGAAATCCGCTCTTGGAGCTCTTACTGTGCGTCTTCTTAACCATTTAAAAATTAACATAGAGAAGAATCTTCTGTTAAACTCAGCGACTGGTGATTTTTTGGTCAATCAGCTCAGGGCAGGATCTCTTGACGCGGTCATTGTTTACAGGAGTAACGCATTAGTAAATTCCTCTACTCTTGATGACGCTTTCATTGTGAATATTGATGACCCAATGGCAGTGGCCATTCAGCCCTTTGCCATTGGCACAAATTCTAGTCATAGGAACTTAATGATGAGATTGCTTGATTCGCTGACGGGCACTGAGTCAAAATCGGATTTTCTTAAATACGGATTCAAGTGGGAGGTTAAAAGTTAATCAGTGAATAACAAAAAGGCTCCATCAGACATCCCGTTCTATGCGGCAATGTGGGCCGCTGGAGGTATGTATTTCGTGCTGATAATTTCTCTTTTGTATGCTGATGCGAGTTACACTTCAGTAGCCAGCATTGGAGAAGCATTGCAGGACAAATCAATACGTGCATCGATATGGCTAACGATGCAGACTTGCTGGATCACTGCGGTCCTTTCAATTATCGTTGCTGTGCCTACCGGTTATATTCTCACGCGTTTTAAATTTCCCCTCAAGCGGTTCTTTGATTCCATCATTGACATACCTATTGTTCTTCCTCCACTCGTCATAGGTCTGAGTCTTTTGATATTATTCAATCAGGTCATTTTGTTTGACAAGACCATTGAGCAACTGTGCGCTTCATTTCTTAACTCTTTGAGGTCCATGCTCCCTAATAGTCCGATCTTTGATCTGCCTACAGGAATTACCTATAAGGTTCCTGCCATTATCTTGGCTCAATTTACTGTTTCCTGTGCATTTGCCATTAGAACAATGCGCAACACATTTGAAAGCCTTGATCCGAGGCAAGAAAACGTCGCTCTGACTCTAGGTTGTAATAGGAGTAAGGCTTTCTGGAAAGTCGTATTGCCGCAGGCCAGTTTCGGAATCATGACTGCCGGCATACTGGCCTGGGCACGGGCCTTGGGCGAATTTGGTCCAATATTAGTTTTTGCCGGAGCCACTAGAGGCAAAACTGAGGTCCTAGCTACCACGGTTTTCTTAGAAATATCAATTGGAAACCTTGAAGGTGCCGTTGCCGTTTCATTTTTAATGGTCAGCGCGGCCTTGATCGTTCTGGTTATGGTCCGATTGCTGGGAAGTAAAAAGAGAGTTTGGTAAAAAATGGTCTCATTGCAAAACATATCAATCAAGTTGGGATCGTTCACGCTCGATCAGGTGAGCATGGAAATACCCGCATCAAAGTACTGCGTTCTCATGGGCAGTTCAGGTTCAGGCAAAACTACCATTATTGAGGCTATCTGCGGATTGAGAAAGATACGTTCTGGTAAAATAATTATTAATGAAATTGATGTGACTGGCCTGAGGCCAAGTGACCGATATTTGGGTTACGTGCCTCAGGAGGGAGTACTTTTCTCTACAATGACTATCAGAGAGCAAATAGCTTTTGGTCCGTTAGTCAGAGGTTGGAATAAAAGAGACGCCCTTGAAAGGACTGAAGAATTGGCTTCGTCACTGGAAATTGAGCATTTGCTCGACAGAAAGCCAGCGGGGCTAAGTGGCGGAGAGGCTCAGAGAGTTTCCTTGGCCAGGGCCCTTGCATCAAAGCCTAATTTGGTTTGTCTGGACGAGCCTTTGAGTGCTTTGGATGAGGACAATAGGGAAATGGCCTGCTCACTCATCAAAAAACTTCACCATCAAGAGGGATTTACAGTATTGCATATCACTCATTCCGCTTCTGAGGCGAGCTTGATGGGGGACCTAGTGTTCAGATTGTCTGATGGAGTTCTAAATCCTGCATGACAAATTAATCACTGCTCTTTATTTGAAAGCTTCTCAATTCCTTCAGAGCTTAACCTTACGATTTTCCATTCTTCTAATATTTCAGCTCCCATTTCTTTGTAGAAATCGATGGCTCTTGTATTCCAATCAAGAACAGTCCACTCCATTCGTCCGCATTTCCTTTGTTCAGCAATTTTCGCTAAATGGAAAAGTATCTTTCTGCCAATTTTCTGTCCTCGGTACTCGGGTCTAACATAAATGTCTTCGAGGTAAAGGCCCTCCTTGCCAATAAAGGTTGAATAATTGTGAAAAAATACCGCTGCACCAACAATTTGATTGTCCAATTCCGCAACGATTGATTCGGCAGAGGGGCTCTCACCGAATAGGGCTAACTGAGTGGATTCATTAGTCGCTTCTACCGTATGTTCTATTTTTTCAAATGCAGCCAAATCCATGAGTAATTGATGAATTTTATCACTGTCAGATTTTATAGCTTTTCGAATCGTTAAATTGCTCACTTTACTCATTTTGATTTCTTATGAGTCGATGTTCAAGTATGTAACAAATCTGAGTGGAATAAGAATACTGCTGTGCCATAATGGAGGGTAATTTTTATAATGGCTGAAAACAGTAATATTAACGAATCTTCTGATTTTATTAGGGACATTATTCGTGCGGACTTAGATTCTGGTAAGCACTCAACTACAGTGACTAGGTTTCCTCCAGAGCCGAATGGCTATTTGCACCTTGGTCATGCAAAGTCTATCTGTCTGAATTTTGGAATTGCTGAAGAAAACGCGTCAACCGGATCTCGGTGCCATTTACGGTTTGATGATACTAACCCTACTAAGGAAGAGACCGAATATGTTGATTCAATTAAAGAGGACATAAAGTGGCTAGGTTTCGACTGGGGTGATCATTTGTTTTTTGCCTCTGATAATTTTGAGCAGTTGTACGAATGGGCTATTCATTTAATTAATGAAGGGAAGGCATACGTCGACGAGTTGACAGCTGATCAGATTCGTGAATACCGAGGAACATTAACTGAACCTGGAAAGGACAGTCCATTCAGAGACCGCCCAGTTAAAGAGAGCCTAGAGATCTTTTCACAAATGAGGAGTGGAGAATTTAAGGATGGTGAAAAAGTTTTAAGAGCAAAGATTGATATGGCTGATCCGAATATCAATCTTAGGGACCCGGTGATCTATAGAATACTCCATGCTAAACATCACAGGACAGGGACCGATTGGTGCATTTATCCGAGCTATGACTTTGCTCATGGACAATGCGATGCAATAGAAGCAATTACTCATTCATTATGTACCCTCGAATTTGAGCAGCATAGGCCCTTGTATGACTGGTTCGTTGAGAATTTACCTGTTCCTCATAAGCCACGACAAATTGAGTTTTCAAAACTACAACCTACTTTCACTCTCATGAGTAAGAGGCGTTTGATCCAAATGGTTGAAGAAGGTCACGTTGACGGTTGGGACGATCCCCGAATGTCTACGATATCCGGAATGCGACGCAGAGGCTATCCGCCAGAAGCATTGCGATCATTTTGTAAAACTGTTGGAGTCACTAAGTTCAGCGGAATAACAGACATTGCCTTGCTCGATCATGCAATCAGGGAGCAGTTAAATCGTGAGGCTTTAAGAAAGATGGTCGTACTTGACCCAATCAAAGTTAGTATCACTAATTGGCCAGGTGAAGATCATTCAGAACAGATGAATGCAATTAATAATCCTGGTGATGATTCTCTTGGAGCTCGAAAAATACCATTATCAGGTACCGTCTTCATTGAAAGAGATGATTTTATGGAGGATCCACCCAAGAAGTTTTATCGGTTAAGCCCAGGATCAGAGGTCAGACTACGTTATTCATATTGCATCAAATGTGATGAAGTTATAAAGGACTCAGACGGTAATGTGACAGAGTTAAAATGTACCTATGATCCGTTAACTTTAGGAAAGAATCCAGAAGGACGTAAAGTCAGGGCTGCCATTCATTGGGTCCCTTTTAATGAAGCCATAAGCGCAGAGATAAGACTCTATGACCGTACCTTTATAGTTGATGAGCCTGGGGCCGAAGATGACTGGAGAACTGTCATAAATACAGAGGCACTGACAGTACTAAAAAATAGTAAACTTGAGCCATCCTTGGCTGAGGCTATCATAGGTGCAAGTTACCAATTTGAAAGGAAAGGCTATTTTTGCGTTGATTCCAAAAATTCATCTATAGATTCTCTAGTATTTAACCGCACCATAGCGCTTCGTGACAGCTGGGCCAAAATTAATAAAAAATGAAATCACTCTGGAACGAAAAAGAAGCTAAAAAGTTTGGTAGCAATCTTTTAGCTCAGCGAGTTTACTCTTCAAGATTACTTGGTGCCGATTCTGACCTTGTCCTTCATGGCGGTGGAAACACATCAGTCAAAGTTAATAAGAAGGACTTTTATGGTAAGCAGAAGGAGATTCTTTATGTTAAAGGGAGCGGCTGTGACCTTGAAACCATCGAAAAGAGCAACTTTTCCCCATGCTGCTTAAAGACACTCCTCAAGTTATCCGAATTTGATTACCTGTCAGACACTGACATGGTCCGAGAATGCAGAGCTTCAATGGAAGATCCAAATTCTTCGACTCCTTCAATTGAGGCCATTGTACATGCTGTCATACCTCATCGGTTCGTTGATCATACTCATGCAGATGCCGTTCTTTCATTAACTAACTCACCAAATTCTAAAGAACTAATTGAAGAAGTTTATGGAAGTAGAGCTTTAGTTATCCCTTACGTCATGCCTGGATTTGTCTTGGCTAAAACAATATTAAAGAGGCTCAAATCAGCTGACTTCTCCAAGGTAGATGCATTAATTTTAATGAATCATGGGATATTTACTTTCCACAATGAAGCTCGGAAAAGTTATGAGTTAATGATTGAGTTCGTATCTAAAGCAGAAAGAAAAATAAAAAAATCCTTCAAAGGTAAATCGCTTTCAAAGGCCAAATCCAAGCACATTGATCCAGTTACGCTTTCATCTATAAGACAAATCGTGTCTGAATGGTCTCAATTTCCAGTCATTGCATCTTTAGATGACTCTGCTCTTGCTTGCGGTTACTCTAATTTAAAAAACCTCAAGGCAATAGCTTGTAGGGGGCCTCTGACACCAGACCATGTCATTAGAACAAAACGAATTCCGGCTATAATTGACGGTGATCCCCAACGATCAATCGATAAATACGCTCAAAATTATTCTGCTTATTTTAACAGATATTCAGATTCCTCAATGACAATGCTTGACCCAGCTCCTCGTTGGGCAATATGGCCAGGACATGGAATTATATCATTTGGCAGAAATCTTAAAGAAACACAAATTGTTTCAGACATTGTAAAACATACCATAAAGAGCATACAGCATTCAGAGTATGGACTCGGTGGATGGAAGGCTTTGTCCGCCAAAAAGTTATTTGAGATCGAGTATTGGGAACTTGAGCAAGCTAAGCTAAATAAATCGACCGCCACTAATAAGCCCCATCAAGGCAAGGTTGCCATTGTCACTGGCTCCGCTGCTGGCATCGGTTTTGCTTGTGCTCAAGCCCTAGCCAAAGATGGGGCAGTGGTAATTGGTTTAGATTTGAATCCAGAAATAGTGAATCAAATGACTAAGATTGGAGCGCATGGCCAAGTAATAAATCTCACTAACGAAACTAAAGTAAAATCAATTATAGACGACATAATTAAAGATTTTGGAGGCCTTGATTTGCTCGTAAGTAATGCAGGAATATTCACTGCTGGCGCTTATCTGGATAAAATGAATCAAAACAACTGGAACAAGTCCTTGGCTGTTAATCTCACGAGTCATCAAGTCCTTCTCAAACATTCGATTCCTCATATAAAGCAAGCAATTGGAGGTTCAATCGTTTTAGTTGGTTCAAGGAATGTAAAGGCTCCTGGAGCAGGTGCTGGGAGCTATTCATGTGCCAAGGCTGGCCTCACTCAATTGTGTAGAGTCGCAGCCCTAGAACTGGCGCCTCATGGGGTTCGCTGCAACATTATTCACCCGGACGCCGTCTTTGATACCAAGTTATGGACGCCAGAAGCTCTGGCCCGTTCAGCTGAAAGGTACGGCATAACAGTTGATCAGTATAAAACTAGAAATCTTATGAAGACTGAGATTCGATCTGCCGATGTTGGATCGATGGTTTCTACTATGTGCGGGCCAGTATTTTCTAAAACTACTGGATCTCAGATCTCTTTAGATGGCGGCAACGATCGGGTCATCTAGCGATTCAGAGATAATGCTTTAGATACTTAGCTGTTGCGCTATCTGAATTTTTTGAGACAAACTCAGGACATCCCTCAGCAACAATTGCACCTCCATTAGGACCCCCTTCGGGGCCCATGTCGATTAGCCAATCAGCACACTTAATCACATCGATGTTGTGTTCGATTACAATCAATGTGTTGCCAGCATCTCTAAGTTTCATTAATACTTTGAGTAAAGTATCAATGTCTGACAAGTGAAGGCCAGTGGTCGGCTCATCGAGCAAATAAATTGTGTCACCAGTAGATTTTTTTGAAAGCTCAGAGGCTAGCTTTAAGCGCTGTGCTTCACCGCCTGAAAGTGTATTTGCAGCTTGACCAAGCTTTATGTAGCCTAATCCAACTTCACCCATAGTTCTTAACTTTAAATGTATTTGTGGTATTCTTGCAAAAAATAGTGACGCTTCATCAATGCTCATTTCTAGTACCTCAGATATGTTTTTTCCTTTATATGTAATATCGAGAGTGTCCTGATCATACCTGCTCCCATTGCACACTTCACATTTCACGTAAACGTCACTCAAAAAGTGCATATCAATTTTTAGAGAACCGTCGCCTCGACAATGTTCGCATCGACCTCCCTTAACATTGAAGCTAAACCTGCCTAGTCCATAACCTCTGATCTTAGACGTTGGTAACTGAGCAAATAATTTACGTATGTCTGTAAAAGCTCCACTATAAGTTACAGGGTTTGATCTGGGGCTTCTTCCTATCGGTGATTGATCGATAACTACCACTTTATCAATCTGATTTAAGCCAGTAATTCGATCATGCTTACCTGGTATTTCCTTGGACTGATGAAATTTCCTAAAAAGAGCCTTCCTCAAGATATCGTCAACTAGAGTAGATTTGCCGCTGCCTGATATGCCACTCACGCATGTGAAGCACCCTACAGGGAATGAAGCGTTAATCTTCTGAAGGTTATTCTCTGTTGCCCCTTCAATAGTAATCCAACCCGAATCAAACGAATCGTCTCCTAAGATGTTAGTTGGAGGAACTATTCTTGTTTTCGGTATATTAATTTTTAATTCACCACTCAAATATTTTCCAGTAATTGATTTATCATTAGATTTTATTTGTTGGGGAGTTCCCTCAGCAATAATGTCACCTCCGCGAGGACCAGCACCTGGTCCGAGGTCAATCACATAGTCAGCTGCCTCAATTGTTTCAGTGTCATGCTCCACAGCAATTACTGTATTTCCCAGGTCCCTTAGGTCTTTGAATGCTGTAATAAGTTTTTTGTTATCTGATTGATGAAGTCCAATACTTGGCTCATCCAGAACGTACAACACACCTGACAGTCCTGAGCCTATCTGAGTAGCTAATCTGATTCTTTGAGATTCACCTCCGGAAAGGGTACTGCTTTTACGGTCCAAAGTGAGATAAGCAAGGCCTACAGTCTTAAGAAATTTAAGTCTCTTTGAAATCTCACTGACAAGCTCATTACAAATTAATTTTTCTTCTTTGCTAAATTTAATCGAAGCAATGAATTTTAATGCTTCATTAACATTAAAAGAAACGAATTGGTCTATCGATGTGTCGCCATGCTCAGGATGACTTAAGGTCACTGAAAGAAATTCAGGCCTCAATCGCTTGCCGTTACAAGATGGGCATGACTTAGGGTTCATGAACTTCCTTACGTTTTGCCTTGTTACTTCACTCTTACTCGTTTCGTGTAGTCTCTGTGCCTGTTTAAGTAATCCTTCGTGTTTTAATCCTTTGGACATTTGCTCCTTCGTGGACCCATTAAATACTAAATCAATGAAATCTTCACTTAAGTCACAATACTTAGTATCAATCGACACATTCACTGACTCGCAAAGTGAATTTATTTGTTTATCATGAATGGCTTTCAATTTTTTGTTCCTTGACCACCATGACTTAATTGCCCCTTCAGATATTGTCATCTGATCATCAGTTATGAATAAATCAGCATCAGCCTGCAGCACCGAGCCCAAGCCTTGGCAATTGTCACATGCACCTAGATGACTATTAAATGAAAAGTGCTTAGGCGTAAGTTCAGGCATACAAAATCCGGTCTTTGGATTTTTGAATGTTGTTGTATAACTTGAATGCACCCATTCTGAACTTTCCTCCTCCAGGCAAAGCAGCTCAATGTTCTGATCTCCCCAGCGGAGGGCCGTCTCGACTGATCCAAATAATCTAGAACGTAGATCATCTTTAATTATAACTCTATCGATCACAGCTTCTATTGTGTTTTTCTTATGCCTTGAGCAAGTTGGTAGCTCGGCATCTAGTTCCACGTCCTCACCATTCAGTCTTGCCCTCACAAAACCATTACGCTTTAACCTTTCTAGAGATGATTTAATGTCTGTCCCCTTAGGCGTATGAATTGGTGCTAGCACTATAACTTTTGTGCGTGCAGGTAAAGCTATGATTTTTTCGACTATATCTCCTACAGAGAGCCTACTTATTACATCTCCAGTTATGGGGTCATGAGGCGTTCCTATTGATGAATAAAGTATTCTCAAGTAATCATAAATTTCCGTGGATGTAGCTATCGTTGATCTTGGGTTCAAGGAAGAGTTCCTTTGCTCTATTGCTATTGCAGGTGATAAACCTTCAATTGAGTCGACTTCAGGCTTTTCAAGTTGATCAAGAAATTGCCTCGCGTAGGTTGAAAGGCTTTCAACGTACTTTCTTTGTCCTTCAGCGTATAATGTATTAAAAGCTAGTGAGGATTTTCCTGATCCGCTCATACCTGTAATGACAACAAAACTTGATCTGGGAATATCAACACTAATATTCCTTAAGTTATGCTGCCGAGCACCACGTATGGAAATTGTTTTCTTAGTAGTCTGTTGTTTATCTGGCACAGTTAAATCTTTGTAGGTAGATAAAAATAATTTACAGGTTAAATTAACACTTAATGAGCGCTAAAGAATCAATAGAAAATAAAGATTCATTTCGTGTTCTCGCGACCCATCATGACACAGGAACTCTTAGACTCTTGCGTGATAGCGTGTCAAACCTCTTAAGTATTGGCATTGATACATCGCCCAGCTCCGAATATGCCTATGAGATGGCAATTAAGCGACCCTATTCTTTATTCATTTTTGGGTACCATATGCCTAACCTCAATGGTTCATTACTTTATGACTTATTGTATAAAGTTTACCCTTCTTTATATAGCGGCATTCGAACATGCCCTGCCGTTATCTATATAGGAGAAGAAGATCACATTAAAGACATTGATCAGATTAAACGTGACGCAAGAGTTAAAGATATTTTAATTCGCCCACTATCTATCGATAGAATTATTAGTGTCATTGAGAATTCAATGGCTCTAGCTAAAACTGAAAACGTTAAAGAATGAAACCAGACTTTGTAAAAGGTGATGGAATTGGAATCAAAATATGCGGAATTAGATCTCTCGAAGATGCTAAAATGTCTATTAATCTTGGTGCTAATTCTTTGGGATTCAATTTTTGGCATAAATCCAAACGCTACATCACGCGTAAACAACTAGAAGAATGGATCCCTCTCATAGATGATAACATCGAAAGGGTTGGTGTATTCGTTAACGCTGACTCCGATGAGGTCATTTCATTGCTAGAGGATAATATTATTCAGGTCGCTCAATTTCATGGAGATGAGCCTTCCTCATATTGTGAATCCATATCCGAAAGATTTAAGGTCATCCGTGCAGTTGGCGTAAGGGACAACGAGTCGCTTGATTATCTTAGTTCATCTACTATTAAAACGATACTCTTAGACGCTTATTGCCCAGACAACTATGGTGGTACCGGAAGATCATTCGAATGGGAAATTGGCGAAAAATATGTGAATGCCAATCCTCAAACCGACGTCATATTGGCCGGAGGATTGACTCCCAAAAATGTTTTTAATGCAATTAAATCGGTTCGCCCATCTGCAGTTGATGTGGCAAGTGGAGTCGAGAATGATGCTGGATTTAAGGACCCTGATTTGATCACTCAATTCATCTCAGCTATTAACAGTTTCTCACAATAAAATAACCTATTTAAGATTCATATACTTAGTTGCAATGCAGTGAACATTGATCGATTTTCTGCATCTCATGAGTAATAAAGAATATAAAATATCTGTCCTATCAGGTGATGGCATTGGCCCAGAAGTAATGGCTGAAGCGATTCGAATAATTGATAAGGTTTCATCAGATTTTAATGTGGACTTCATTATTGATGAACAATTAGTTGGAGGAATAGCTATCGATGAAACCTCTTCTCCGCTACCTGATCAAACGCTCAATTCTTGTGAGCATTCTGACGCTATACTCTTTGGATCAGTTGGTGGACCAAAGTGGGAATCATTGCCGCCAGACACTCAACCTGAAAGAGGTGCCTTATTACCTCTGAGAAAGCACTTTGGTCTATTTGCGAACTTGCGCCCCAGTATTTGCTTTCCATCACTCACTAATGCATCACCAATTAGAGCTGACCTAGTGGAAGGAGGTTTCGATGTTTTATGTGTACGAGAATTGACTGGAGGAATCTATTTTGGAGAGCCCAAGGAAATTCAAAATCACGGTGATGAGAGAGTCGCAATAGATACTATGGTTTACAAAGAATCTGAAATTGAACGCATCGCTTGTGTTGCTTTTGAAGCAGCAATGGGGAGGAATAAACGTGTCACTTCAATAGATAAAGCTAATGTTTTGCGAAATGGCATATTGTGGAGAGAGACTGTTGAAAAGGTTTCTTCAAAGTACCCTGAAGTAGAATTGGATCACCTCTATGTGGACAATGCTGCGATGCAACTAATAAGAAGGCCCAGAGAATTTGATGTACTATTAGCACCAAATCTGTTTGGTGATATTTTGAGCGATGAAATGGCTATGATCGCTGGATCTCTAGGTATGCTTGCCAGTTCAAGTCTTGGCCAGTCCTTAGGAAATGGGCTCTATTTTGGAATGTACGAACCGAGTGGTGGATCTGCCCCAGACATTGCAGGCCAAGGCATTGCCAATCCATGCGCACAGATACTATCAGCTTCGCTAATGCTACGTTATTCATTTGGGCTCACTGATGCGGCTAACGCCATTGATCTTGCTGTTAGAAATACAATCGATGCTGGATATAGAACCGGGGACATATTTACCAATGAAGAAGGCACGCACAGAGTCAATACAACAGAAATGGGAGATGCTATTTTGAGCAATCTTTAACAGAGAATTTTTAAATGCTGTGAATATTACAAAGGTTGCCAGTTTGGCTCAAATCTAGATTAGATCCCATCGAACTTCTTTTCAGGATCATTTTAGGTGGAGTTTTTATTTATTCCGGCATCTACAAAATAAGAGATCCTCAGGCCCTTGAACTTGTAATAAGGAACTATAAAATCCTAGCTGACCCATTCATCGCAATCAGTGCCATGACGTTGCCTCCATTGGAGATCATCTTAGGGACTTGCCTGCTCTTCAAAATTCTTTTTAAAGGGGCCATAGCGCTATGCGTTACAATACTCATTGCATTTATCACTGCACTGAGTTCTCTCATGTTAAGGGGAATTGACATCGAATGTGGGTGCCTTGGACTTAGGACAACGATCCAAATGCAAATCTTCATTGATCTATTCCTTCTTTTATGTGCTTTATATTTACTCTATACGGCCCATGGGATGCGCTTAAATGTACTGTTCAGGCGCTGAGTGATAGCATTTTAAGAATAGGCTCCTCGGCTCTGGCTCGGATCTCTTCAGGCATCACGATCTGAGGTTCTAATGTATATAGACAATCCCTAAGTTTCTCCAAAGTATTCATTTTCATAAAATGACATTCAGAGCATGCGCAGTTCTGTGTTGGGGCAGGTATGAAATTTTTCTCGGGGACTTCTTTTTTCAGGCGATGAAGCATGCCGCTCTCGGTCGCAATGATCAGATCTTTGCTTTTAGAATTACGAGCATAATTAATCATTTTCTCTGTTGAGCAAACTTCATCAGATAACATTCTTACTGCGTATGTGCATTCCGGATGTGCAATTAGCTCGGCATCGGGGTGCTCTTCTCTAATCTTGAGGATACTTTCCCTAGTGTATTCAACGTGAACATAGCAGGAGCCTTGCCATAAATCCATTTTGCGTCCAGTTCGTTCCATGACCCATGATCCAAGGTTCTGATCAGGAACAAATAATATCGGCCTGTCCTTGGGAGCTGATTCAACAATTTTTACAGCATTACCACTTGTGCAGATACAATCAGACAGTGCTTTTACATGGGCACTGCAATTAATATATGCGATTACATAATAATTCTTTTCCGCATTTTCCCTCAAAAATGAATCTAACTTATCTCCCTCACATGATTGCTCTAACGAACAGCCTGCATCTTTATCAGGCAAAACAACAGTCTTGCTAGGGTTAATAATTTTAGCCGTCTCAGCCATGAAATGAACTCCACAAAATGCTATCACTTCAGCTTCTGCTTTTTTTGCATGATATGATAGGCCTAGCGAATCTCCTACATAGTCAGCTATGTCTTGGATTTCACCGACTTGATAATTGTGAACGAGTATAACAGCATTTCTTTTCTCCTTTAATTCAAGAATCTGCTCTTTGATGTCGTTCGAATGTAAGGCGGTTACCATGTGTTTATTTGCTCTAACTTATACAGAAGCTACTCATTATTATGTGTTGATGCAACATTGAGGAGTAAATGAAAAATTAGCCCTCATTGTTATTTATTACGAAAAAATTAAATATTTAATGTCCTTAAATCATTAACTCATTGTTTCTTAATTCGAGAATATTGGATCGTATTTATGATAGTCCTAAACTCTCATTCGCCTCTGAGTCTGTACGGCACTGGATATAAGCAACTTATAAATCTTTATAAAGTAAAATAAAACACTAAATTTGGCACTGAATTTATTGATAATTACATGCATTTAGAGTTATTATTAAAATACGAAATAATCGTTTTTAAAGCTCCACAAATTTCCAAAAATTAAGAATTTTTAAATGCCAGAAAAAGAACCCGACTCATCCAACATTGAATCAGAAAACACTGCCGGAGGACAAGAATACGATGCCGCGCAAATCGATAAGTTAGAAGGTTTAGAAGCTGTACGAAAAAGACCAGGCATGTACATTGGTGATCCTGATGAAAGGGGTCTTCATCATTGCGTCTTCGAAGTTTTGGATAACTCCATCGACGAACATCTGGCTGGTTACTGTGACAATATATCCATATCACTTCATGTAGACGGCTCCATTTCCATTGATGATGATGGTCGGGGAATTCCTGTAGACATGCATCCAAAGTTTGGTGTTCCCGCAGTCGAATTAGTCCTGACTAATTTGCATGCTGGAGGAAAGTTTGGTCAAGGTGCTTACAAGTATTCTGGTGGCCTGCATGGTGTCGGCGCCAAATGCGTTAATGCACTATCAGATTGGTTCAAGGCCGAGGTAAGAAGAGACGGTAAGCTCTATTCAATAATGTTTGAAAGAGGCAAAACTACGAAAGAGCTTGAAGTGGTAGGTGAAATTCCAGCTAAGCCCACAGGAACTAAAATTACATTTTTTCCTGACGCTACTATCTTTACAGATACAATTGAATTTCAAACGGAACGGTTAGGCAAGAGAATGAGGGAACTCGCATTCCTTAATCCAGGACTTACGATCCAACTCATCGATGAACGTCCCGAAACTAAATCAAATCAATCATTCTTTTACGCTAAGGGAATAGAGGAGTTTGTTGCTCAATTAGGAGAAAATAAAAATCTAGTTCATCCAGATCCTGTCGCCATTAAAGGCAAGAGGCAGGTAGAAATTGATTATGATGGAAAAGTCACTGAGGACGATGTCTTTGTTGATATCGTTTTTCAGTACAATGACAGTTATAATGATAACATTCTTTGCTATGCAAACTCCATACCAAATACGGATGGGGGAACGCACCTTTCAGGATTTCGAGGCGCACTAACTAGAGCAATCAATCAATACGCGAAAACCAATAAACTATTAAAGGACAAGGACCCTGCACTATCAGGAGACGATGTCAGAGAAGGTATCGTTTGCGTTATAAGTGTTAAGATGCCAAATCCACGGTTCAATTCTCAAACCAAGGCCAAGTTAGTTAATACTGAAATTGAAGGCGTAGTGGGTTCTGTTGTCTACGAGGGGCTACAAAGTCACTTCGATGAAAATCCTGCAATAGCTAAGCTAATTATTGAAAAGGCTGTCAATGCAGCAAGAGCTCGAGAAGCTGCCAGAAAGGCAAGAGAAACAGTTAGAAAATCTGTTTTGTCTGGCGGCGGATTGCCTGGAAAGCTGGCTGATTGCTCCGAACGCGACCCTGCAAAATCTGAAATCTTTATTGTCGAGGGTGATTCTGCGGGAGGATCTGCCAAATCAGGCAGAAATAGAACAAACCAAGCCATTCTACCACTAAGAGGAAAAGTGATTAATGTCGAGAAAGCTCGTCTCCATAGAGCCCTTCAGAATAAGGAGATACAAGCCATGATCACAGCCATTGGAGCAGGCATCGGTGAAAGTTCAGGAGATGAAGATATAGAGGGATCATTTCAACTTGATAAGGTCAGATACCACAAAGTTGTAATAATGACTGATGCAGATGTTGATGGATCACATATAAGAACTTTGCTTCTTACATTCTTCTGTCGCCATATGCCAGAACTGGTAAAAGCTGGCTACTTGTATATCGCTCAACCACCACTTTATAAAGTCACTAGGAAAAAGAGGGAGGAATATATTGCTGATGATATTGAATTAAATGAAATCTTAATTTCACTAGGTTCCGAAGAAGTTCGTTTACGTAGGGCAGGGACTGAAGAATATTTGGAAAAGGATTTATTAAAGGGAGTATTAGATTCACTTTCACAATTAACTAGATTCGTTAGTACGCTTGAGGGGCATGGCGGCAACTTCAAGGAACTATTAAAGAATGGGAAGGATGGACATTTTCCACAATATATGGTCAGAGTCAGAGTAGGCAACGAAGAGGAAATAACCTATTTTAGTGATGAGAAATCACTCCTGTCATTCTGCCAAAACAATAGAGATCTGAGATTGCTTAATGAGGAGCTCACTGAGGAGGAGATTGAGGCCTATCGGGAAACCTTTGAAGGCGTTCAAAGGCGGGCGATTAAATATGAGTTACATGAATCCGTTGCCATAGGAAAAATCTTAGAGAGGTTAAATGAATTGGGCCTGAAGACTGACCCATTCTACTCTGATGACCTTCCAATTTATGAACTCGTTGAAGGTGAAGGCGATCAAATGATTGTTGACCCAGTTTTTAATCTTTTTGAAATCTTGGACAGGATATTAGATATCGGCAAAAGGGGCATGAGAATACAAAGATTCAAAGGCTTAGGAGAAATGAACGCAAAAGAGCTTTATGCAACTACCATGGACCCCGAGACAAGGACCTTTTTAAGAGTTCAGTATGATCATGAAAATTTTGAAGAGGCTAACGATATGTTTGATGTCTTGATGGGCGATGTTGTCGAGCCTAGGAAACGTTTCATTGAGGATAATGCTCTCAAGGTACAAAACCTGGATGTGTAATTAACACACCAAACCAATTTAAGAAAATATAATGTCTGAGGACACAATAAAACCTATCAAAGTAGAGGCTGAAATGTCGAAATCCTTTCTGGATTATTCGATGTCAGTGATCGTTTCACGAGCCCTTCCAGATGCACGTGACGGGCTAAAACCCTCTCAAAGAAGATTGCTTTATGCAATGCACCATGATCTCTCCCTTTCGAAAAGCAAACCTCACTTGAAGTGTGCAAGAATCGTTGGTGAGACAATGGGTAAATACCATCCTCATGGTGACGGGGCGATATACCAAACAATGGTAAATATGGCTCAACCATGGACCATGCGTGAGACTCTAATTGACGGTCAGGGCAACTTTGGTTCCGTCGAAGGTGATGCTCCAGCCGCAATGCGATATACCGAGGCTAGACTTACTGAACTAGGATCATCAATGTTGGCTGATCTAGAAAAAAGCACAGTCGACACTCATGAAACCTATGACGGTAACGCTCAAGAGCCTGAAGTCCTTCCAGCTTCAATACCGAATCTTCTGGTAAATGGCGGCACAGGCATTGCGGTAGGAATGGCCACCAATATTCCCGCACACAATTTGGGTGAGGTCATCGACGGAATATGCGCAAGGATAGACGATCCAGAAATATCAATCGAAGGCATTAAGGAGCACATTAAGGGTCCGGATTTCGCTGGGGCTTGCGAAATTAGAGGCTTCAAAGGAATTGATAATTACTTCCGGACAGGACGAGGAAGCGTCAAAATACGTGGAGTGATGGATGTTCAAGAAACATCAACTGGAACGTCTCAAATTTTTATTCGACAGGTCCCTCATGGTGTAAATAGAGCAACATTACAGCAACGAATTGCTGAACTCGTAAGAGAAAAGATCCTGACAGACATTTCAGGGATGCGTGATCTATCTGATGAAAATACATGCATTGAAATTACCTTGAAACGTGACGCTAGACCCCAGGTGGTTGTTAATCAGTTATTCAAGCTCACAGCGATGGAAACTTCATTTGGAGTTAACATGTTAGCAATCCATGAAAGAAGACCAAAACAACTTTCTATTATAGATGCACTGGACGCATTCATTGAACACCGAAGAGAGGTCATCATAAGAAGAGTACGTTACTTACTTCAAAAGGCTGAGGATCGCGCAGAGAACTTGGAAGCTTTTCTATTAGCAATTGCTCACTTGGATGACTTTATAAAAATCATACGTGATTCAAAGAATAGGGACGAGGCAAGAGAACGTTTAAAGGCTTATAAATTCTCTTGTGAAACAGCCCAATCCCTTGGAGTTCTTATAAGGGACCAACCCAGTATCGAAGGGGATGAGTACATCTTCACCGACCGGCAAGTAAATTCTATTCTTGAATTACGACTTTATCAACTCACGGCAATGGAACGGGAGAAAGTTAAGGGCGAATACGATAAAGTAATTGAAGAGATCAAAGATTTTATGGATATACTCGATAAGGAATCGAGGGTCCTTGCTATAATCAAAGAGGAACTCATTGAGATTAAGGATAAGCATGCCACTCCACGCCGCTGCCCAATCCTTCCGGATGAAGGAGAAATAGGGATTGAAGACCTCATTGCGAATGAAGGAATGATCGTAACACTTAGCCATAGAGGTTACGTGAAAAGAACAGCCTCCAGCGAATATAGGGTCCAGGCACGAGGCGGCAAAGGTGTCAGAGGCATGGAAACAAGGACAAAGGATGAAGATGAACAGGATTTCGTAGAGCATCTATTCACTGCACAAGCGCATGATTATTTAATGTTCTTTACTAATACTGGCCGAGTCTATGTGGAGAGAGTTTATGAGCTGCCCGAAGCTGCGAGATCATCTAGGGGAAGAAGCATTAAAAATGTTTTAAACCTTCAACCTGATGAAAGCATCGCTGCCGTTCTGCGTCTTGCATATGCCACGGATGATGAAGGTAATGACAATACATTTTCAAATGAAGCTGGATTTGTACTTTTTGCTACTAGGAGCGGCAAAGTTAAAAAGACTGCAGTTAACGACTTCCGCAATTACAGGAAGGATGGCATCATAGCAATCAAGCTCGGAGAAGACAATGAGCTTATCGATGTAAGATTAACTACAGGCGGCAACGAAGTTATTCTTGTAACAAGAAATGGATTGAGCCTTAGATTTCACGAAGAAAAAGCAAGGAGTCAGGGTAGAAACACATCAGGTGTCTATGGAATTAGACCAGCCGACAAGGACTATCTCATTGGTCTAGCATTAGTTTCAGAGGATAAAAAACTTTTAGTAGCCTCAGAAAACGGCATAGGAAAGAGAACTTCATTTGATGAATATCGACTACAGTCAAGGGGAGGAAAAGGCGTCATAACAATGAAATGCACAGACAAGACGGGCAAGGTTGTTGGCGCAGCGGCAGTGGCCGATGAAGATCAACTCATGTTAATGACAAGCGGAGGCCAAAGCATAAGAATTCGCGTCAGTGATGTCAGAGAAACGGGAAGGAATGCACAAGGCGTTAAGTTAGTTACACTAAATGATAAGGAAAGCCTTCAGGACATAGCTGCAGTGAGAGACGACACTGAAGATGAGGCTGATGAGGCTGATGAGGCTGATGAGGCTGATGAGGCTGATGAGGCTGATGAGGCTGATGAGGCTGATGAGGCTGCGGAAAAAGATGAATCTTAATGTGATTATTTGAAATAGTTCTTTTGCTTTTCAGTTATTTTCATCCCTAAAACATTCATTGCTAACATCATATCTTCCCAAAGTCTTCTTTTGTCTCTGTTAGGGCTTTTGCTCCTAAGCAAAAAAGAAGGATGGTAGGTTACGATGACCTTTGTTCCTAGTTTTTCATATAGTTTTCCCCGTGACGCAGAGAGGGTGCCATTTATATTTAATAGACCTTCCATTGCAGTTCCTCCAAGCGTGACAACTAAAAGGGGTTTAATTACATTGATTTCCTCAAGTATAAACGGGAGCGACTTTTGTACCTCTATATTGCTTGGTTTGCGATTGGAAGACCCTTGATTGCCTCCTTCAACCTTCGGTCTATATTTTACAATATTAGAGATGTACACGTCCTCACGGTTAAGTCCCATCGCATTAATTATCTTAGTAAGGAGCTGACCGGATGGTCCTACAAAGGGCTTTCCTTGTTCCTCTTCTTCTCGGCCGGGAGCTTCTCCAATAAAAATAATTTTGGCTTCTGGAGTTCCAGATGAGAAAACCAGTTTTTCACGAAGAGTTCCAAGTTCTTTAATTTCCTTAGATCGGGAAACTTTACTCTTTATATTTTTAATTAATGCAGCCTTATCTTTTGTGGAGGGATCGGGGCATTCAATATTGAATTGAGAATTTATTGATTTTTTTAGGCTATTTAATTTTTCAGCGGCATCATCTGTCAATTTAACAGAGCTAATGCCAGAGCGATTCATCTCATGTAAGTGTGAGGATAGTGACTTTAATCCTGCACTTATTTTCGATCGCTTTTGATTATCAATTGTCATCGATTAATTTTACATTTTAGCCCCTCTTATAATCATCGAAATGATCTCCCTTTATATTTGAATCCTCAGGAATTAAATCCAAACCTTTTTTCTTTCTTAAAAAGTTTTTGTATTTGGAACTGAAAAAGTCGCTAGAATCTGGATAGAATTTAGAGCTAATAATAAAAAAGAAAGGTAGTGAAATTATGCCGGTTATTATTAATCCAAAATATATAATATTGTGATAAGAGGCTAACATTAACAAAAATGTTCCAGCTAATGTGAATAGTAACCTGTAAGCAAAACTTCTTCGGATTAATTTAAACTCTGATTCTTTCATTCCGATAAGTTTTTATTATTCATTTTATTATATGACCCCGAGTTTTCCAGGAGCAGGAAGCGCATTGGCTGGAACACCAGGAAAATTCTCGCTTAGAAAATCGTCCCAAATGCCCTGAGTTTTATCTGATATTAATGAGTTAGTGGAGTCCATGCATGGTTCACATATAACAAACCCTTCAACCATATGGCTCCCATGGCATAATGCTCCGACCGAATATTCTAAATTTACGAATTCACACTTTGATAAACCGCATAAACCGCACCCAGCCAAACTCATTCCGGGTTGCATATTTGTGGAATAGTATTCCTCTAATGCCCTTTTAGAATCTTCTGAAAATTCATTAATAAGTCCGGAATGGCAGGAAAAGCAGAGCGCATATTCAAAAATTGTTTCATTCAATTTAAAAATCTTTGCGACATGATAGCCGTCAGGGTAATCAAGAAGTGTTTCACCGCACCGAGTACAATTTCTGAAAGGTCTCTCCTCATATTCTGAATGGAGTTCTTTCGGTATAATTTCAGGTGATAGATCGCTGGATTCCTCCATTTATAGATAAGATATAGAATATTTTGTTAACTCAAACTTTAAAACTTTTATCAATTCAATGAGTTGAATGAGTGGCTCTTTACAGTTATTAATACCTTCAATGAATATTGTTAATAAAAAAGCTCTAAAATTTAATCTTTTGCATTATTTGTTCTGTCTTTTTATTGGCATTTCCCACTCTGATGCTGACTGGAAATTATTCCGTGGAACGCCCGACATGAAGGGCGTTGCCGATACTGAACTGAATTTACCTCTTAAATTGGAATGGAGCATTAAAATTGGACGTAGCGTATTTGCTACGCCGGTAATCTCAGATGGTAAGGTTTTCGTTGGCAACGAGGAGGGCCGTTTCGTTTGCTTGAGCCTAACATCAGGTAAGCTATTATGGGAATTTAATACGGACGACATTATTGAAGGCACTGCCTGTGTAGCAAAGGACTCGGTTCTTTTCGGTTCTGGTGATGGGCATCTCTACTCGTTAAATTCAAGTGATGGGAAATTGAAATGGAAATATGAAACAGAAGGCGAAATCCTTGGAGGTGCCAATCTATTTAAAAGTACCGTAGATAATAAAATTTATGTTCTCGTTGGAAGCTATGATAATTACATGCATTGCGTGGCCCTTTCTGATGGTAAATTAAAATGGAAATACGAAACACGAGATTATGTGAATGGGGCGCCAGGCATCTCTGATGGTAAAATTTATTTCGGTGGATGTGATGCTCAAATCTATGGTATAAAAACTGAAACTGGTAAAATTGACACTACGATGGATGCTGAAAGCTATATAGCCAATTCCATAGTAGTTGTAGACTCAGTCGCTTATGTTGCACATCACGGTAATCGGGTGGCTGCGTTTGACTTAAAGAAAAAGTCAAGACTCTGGGAATTCGGTGAGAGGGACTTTCCTTTTTTCTCTTCACCGGCAGTCGCTAAGGACTCGGTTTACGCTGCAGGAAAAGATAAACGACTTTATAGAATTAATCGAAAAACTGGTGAGGGAATATGGGAATTTAAAACGGGGCAGGGCATAGAAAGCTCACCTGTAGTTTCAGGATCCTCAGTATTCATAGGTTCGGGAGATGGATCTCTTTATGCTGTTGATGCGGAAACAGGAAAACAAAAATGGAGCTATGAGCTAGGTGACAATATTAGATCTTCACCAGCTATAACACCTGGCAAACTGGTCATTGGATGTGATGATGGTAAGATCTATTGTTTTTCTGATTCTAAAAAATAACCTAGCTTAATGATTGATACGACTCCTCAGGAAGAGACCGGAGTAGGGAACTACTTCATTTCAAATTATCCACAGTATTCTTTCTGGAAGCCAGAGCACGTACCAGAATTAATCTCGCTCTTAAATTCACCACAAGAAGAGAACCCAATACCTTTAGGGATTTATTTTCATATTCCATTTTGCCGTAAACGTTGTCATTTTTGTTATTTTAGAGTCTACACAGACAAGAAAGCCTCTGAGATCAAAGCTTACATTGATTCTGGAATAAAAGAGATTGAGAAATATGGACAAATGCCATACCTCCAGAACCGTAAACCTAAGTTCATATATTTCGGCGGAGGCACCCCTTCATATCTCTCTGTTTCTCAGTTAACGGATCTCACCGATCGGATGAAGGCGGTCTTTCCTTGGGACGAGGCAGAGGAAGTTGCCTTCGAATGTGAGCCAGGAACCCTAACTGAGAAGAAGCTTGATGTGATTCGCAAGCTAGGTGTTACTCGGCTAAGTTTAGGAGTAGAAAATTTCGACGACCATATTTTAGAGATCAACGGTCGTGCTCATCGGAGCAAAGAGATAATACGTTCGTATAACTACGCTAAAGAAATAGGCTTCCCTCAAATTAACATTGATTTGATTGCGGGAATGATTGATGAAACTGAAGAGAACTGGAAAGAATGTGTTCAGCAAGCAATAAGATTGGAGCCCGAATGCGTTACCATTTACCAAATGGAAATTCCTTATAATACCACAATTTATAAGGAAATGAAAGAGTCTGGAAAGTTAACGGCACCTGTAGCTGATTGGCCCACTAAGAGAAGATGGGTAAGCGAAGCTTTCGATGCGTTTGTCGAGGCCGGTTACACTGTAACGAGTGCATACACTGCAGTAAAAAATCCTGAAACTGTTAAATTTGTGTATCGTGACGCTTTGTGGGGCGGTGCAGATATGCTTGGCACCGGAGTCGCATCCTTCGGACATATCGGTGGAATCCATGTGCAAAATGAACATGATATTGGAAAATACTTAGAACGTGTCACTGAAAATGATTTTCCAATTTATCGTGCTTACCCAACGAATGAAGACGAGACATTGATCAGAGAATTTATATTTCAACTCAAGCTTGGTAAAGTTGACCTTAAGCATTTTGAGGAAAAGTTTTCCGAAAGTATATCTGACAGGTTCCGTGAACCTATTGAATTATTACAAAGTGAAGGATATTTGAAATTAGATGATGACAGCATCACTATGACCCGCGATGGATTACTTCAAGTGGACCGTCTGCTTCATGAGTTTTTCCTGAAGGAACATCAAAATGCTCGTTATGCTTGATTCTCTATCTCCTGAGCTAAAGTCCTACTTATTACCACTAGATTTTTTTTACGAATCTAAAGACATTCCAAAACCTAGCATAGAGGCAATTGATGCAGAATCTTTACCACAAAGTGAAAGGGCCCTTTTAGATCATGATCGTGACATGACTTCGACTCTAATGAAGCATCATAACAGTGAGCTTTATATAGAGGTTCTGGAACGTGTTTTTAATGACAACTACCTCTTAAGGATGGTTGTTTTGAAATCCAAAATCAAAAATTCCCCAGTAGAATTCGGCGCCATTGGTATGGACTTAAACCTATTTGATTCTGACATTAGGAACGAAATTGAACAAGGCGTAAAGCCCCTCGGTGGACTACTTGAACAGTACTCGGTTCCCTACAAGAGTGGGCCCAGAGCCTTCTTCAAAATTATATGCGATGAATTAATCTCATCTTTACTTCAAGTGCCCGAGGGGGTGAATCTTTACGGGAGATGTAATGAGATTTCGAATTCAGAAGGGTTCACCCTTGCTGACATTGTTGAAATATTACCTGTAGAAACAATTCGATAGATTAATTGACCTAATTTAAAACCAAATCTCTTTTCTATACGCTATTATAACAATGAAGTCTGCCGATTTTGATACTATAGTTATAGGGGCCGGCCCTGCCGGGTCAACTGCCGCTGCTCTACTTGCTGAGAAAGGTCATAATGTAGCTCTCCTCGAAAAGACTAAGTTTCCTCGTTATCATGTAGGTGAGTCTCTCATGCCCTTCTGTTACTTTCCATTAGAACGCCTTGGCTTAGCTAATAAAATGGATGAAATTGGTTTCACTAAAAAATTTAGCGTTCAGTTTGTAACTGAGGACGGATGCCAATCTCGACCCTTTTATTTTTTTCAACATTATGATCACCCGTCATCCACGACTTGGCAGGTTTTAAGAAGCCAGTTCGATGAGTTAATCATGGACAAAGCTCGTGAGAATGGTGCTGAAGTTAGGGAACTTACAACAGTAAAATCATTTATTGAAGAGTCTGGCAGTATCGCTGGAGTTAATGTCACATCACGAGATTCTGAAGCCTATCAATTAAGAGCCCCCATGGTCATAGATGCTTCAGGGCGTGATACGATTGCTCAAAATAAGCGCAAATGGAAAAAACGTGATCCTGAGCTTAACAAAATTGCGATATGGACTTATTACAAGGGTGCAAAGAGAGACCCTGGTCTTGATGCCGGCTCCACTACCGTTGCTTACCTTCCCGGAAAAGGTTGGTTCTGGTACATTCCACTTGAAGGGGATATTGTGAGTGTAGGAATCGTCGCTGAGAGAGAATATTTGTATGATGACACGAGAGAGCTATCAGAAATATTTGAACGTGAGATTAAGAAAAATTTATGGATCGATGAACATCTAGAATGTGGTGAACAATTTGGTAAATATTGGTCAACTGGGGAATATTCGTACAGATCTGAATTTTGTGCTACTGATGGACTTTTACTCGCTGGCGATGCTTATGCATTTCTGGATCCTGTTTTCTCCTCGGGAGTTTTTCTCGCCTTGAAAAGTGGTGAAATGGCAGCCGATGCAGTTTCAAATGCTATCATTAATAATGATTTTAGTGCAGGGCAATTTAATGATTATGGCAAAGAATTATGTAAGGGTATAGAAGCTATGCGTGCTCTAGTATATGCTTTTTATGATGAAAGCTTCAGCTTCGGTGATCTTATCAAGTCGAACCCTGAACTTAGAGGAGACTTAACAGATTGTTTGATAGGTGACGTTTTTAAAGACTTCACAAAGTTATTCGGAGCAGTCTCTGATTTCGCTACAGTACCTTCGAAACTCAAGCACGGCTTAGTCGCTTAACTTTAGCCATCAAACAAAAGTTTAATTCCCACCTTGCGTGGGCATTACAATGCTATTTACTACATTTACGTAATAAGCCAAACATACTAAGTAAATGGCATCTAATTCATTAACTCAAAGCAGTTTAAATCATATTTAAACTATTATATAGAATAGAGTGAAAGGAACCTTAGATTAGTTGGCTTTAAGATCATGAGTTGTCACTTTAAACAAATAAGGAAAGCCGTTTTTTCTGAAACGGACATGGCGGGTATAGTGCACTTTGCTTCATTCTTTCCATACATGGAAGACTGTGAACATGCATTTTATAGATCCCTAGATCACTCAGTCACAAGCATGATTGATGATGATGGTCTAAATATAGGTTGGCCCAGAGTCAATGTCTCATGTGAATATCTCAAACCTATTCGTTTTGAAGACGAATTTGAAATTCAATTAACAGTTTCAGAAATGACTGACAAGACTATTAAGTACGAGTTTAATTTTTTTGATACTGGCAACCAGTTACTTGCCAAGGGATCAGTCGTAGTTGTATGTGTTAAGTTTATTGATGGAGGCATGAAATCCACAAATATTCCTAACTCAATTCGTAGCAGTATCACTAACGTAAACCAACAGTCATAAATTTCTATTAATGAGTACTGTTAAATCCAAAACATCAAATAACAAAAAAGGTATGACCTGGCTAATTTTTGCGCTAATGACAGTAGCCGCTTGGGGCGTCTATGGAATCTTTCTCCACAAAGGAGCCGTGGGAATGGGAGACCCTGAAAATGGAAGATATAAAGCATTCCTTTGGGTTGGAATTGCTTACTTTGTTACTGCTGTCGCTGCCCCTTTTTTGTTATTACTTATTAAAGGCGCTAGCTGGTCAATGCCAAGTGCAGGAATAACTTATTCATTCATAGCTGGTATAGTAGGTGCAATTGGAGCATTTGGTGTTCTTTTGGCCTTTGGGGCTAAGGGGCATCCTGCAGTCGTAATGGCTATAATTTTTGCAGGAGCACCAGTAGTAAATGCACTAATCTCAATTTCCATGGATCCTCCGCCAGGGGGAATAGGTTCAGTTCCAAAATTATTTTGGTTAGGTGTCGCAATGGCTGCGATCGGCGGCTGCATAGTTACTAAATATAAGCCCCAAGGAGCAAAACCACACGGTCCACCACCTGCAGTGACAAATAATGAGTAACCAATTGTTAACTCAATACAATTTCAATTTTTAGTGAATGCTTTGATGACTGATGAAAACCAATTAAATTCACTCAGGAGGCTCATCGAACATCAGCTTAGTAATCCCAGTTCCTTAAATGCCACTAAGCTTTCAAGTAACGGATTAGTTGATCCTAGTGAGGTTACCTTAGAGCAATTCATAAACAAATGCCCTTTTACTACAAAAGCAGAAATTATTCGTGATCATCAAAAGAACCCTCCCTTCGGCTCAAATCTCAATATTGATATCAATACTTATACCAGGCTTTCTAAAACTAGCGGGACTTCAGGCGAATCTATTTCATGGCTAGATACCTCTGATGATTGGTCAAACATGCTTGATGCTTGGGAGTTCATTTACAACACAGCAACGCTAAGTCCTGAACATGATATTATTTACTTTGCATTTTCATTTGGTCCATTCCTTGGATTTTGGACAGCATATGAAGCTGCAGTTCGTCAAGGATTCCTTACAGTGCCAGGTGGGGGCCTAAGTTCCGATGCTAGACTTGAATCTATCATCGATTGCTCAGCAACGGTTCTTTGCTGCACTCCGACTTATGCCATTAGATTAGGAGAGGCAAATTCTAAGGATTTTAAAACCAAGATAGATACAATTATTGTTGCAGGAGAACCTGGAGGAAGTATTCCTTCAGTACGAGCACGAATCAGTAAATTGTGGTCCAATGCTAAAGTCATTGATCATCACGGCATGACAGAAGTGGGGCCCGTGAGCGTACAGCATAGCGTTGATTCATACACCCTATCGCTTATTCCAGGCTTTCATTTAGCTGAAGTGATAGGACTCGAATCTGGAGAAGAAGTTGATTGCGGCGAAGAAGGGGAGCTTGTTTTAACGACACTTAAAAGAAACAACAACGCTCTACTAAGATACAAGACAGGCGATCTTGTAAAAAAAACTAAGTGTAACATTAAAGGCAATGAAGTGTTGGGTTTTGATGGAGGAGTACTTGGGCGCATTGATGACATGATTGTGGTGAGAGGTGTTAACATTTATCCATCTGCCATTGATTCTGTGATACGTGAATATGATAAGATCACTGAGTATCAAGTCATAATTAAAGAGCAAAGATCCATGAAGGAACTAGAAATATTTGTTGAACTTGATTCTAGCGTAGAACAAGCAACTTTTATTGAAATCCTTGAAGAAAAATTACGATCAGTTTTTTCCTTGAGAATACCTGTCAAAATAATCAAAAAAGGCGAATTAAAAAGTTTTGAATTTAAAGCTAAGAGATGGATCACGGAATGATTATTCAATTAGATAAGATATCCAAAAGCTATCCTGAGGGAATAGATAATCATAGGCGCGAGATCTTTAGTGACCTTACCATCCACATTGAATCTGGACAAAGTGTATCAGTCGTCGGCCCTTCAGGATGCGGGAAAAGCACACTCTTAAACATTATTGGAACATTGGACTCGCCAGATTCGGGTGATGTTGAGATTTGCGGAACTAATATAAACAATCTCAATGACAAAGAGTTATCCATTCTTAGAGCTGATAAGATAGGTTTCGTATTTCAGTCACATCATCTTCTCCCGCAAATATCTGTCATTGAAAATATAATGCTCCCAAATTTGGCATCTTCATCACCCAGAGAACATATAGGATGTAGGGAATCAGCAATTCAATTGCTTGAAAGCGTCGGAATGGGTGAGCATGCAAATAAAATGCCCTCAGAAATTTCTGGAGGCGAAATGCAAAGGGTCGCAGTTGTTCGCTCAATGATCAATTCACCAAAAATTATACTCGCGGATGAACCAACTGGTGCACTTGACCGAACAAGAGGTGACGCATTGATCGACCTCTTGTTGAGGCTTTGTCACGAAATGAGCACTGCCCTTGTCCTCGTTACGCATGACAGTAAAACCGCTTCCCGCATGGAAAGAAAACTTGCCTTTGAGAACAACAGCATTCTTGAAGTCTAATGACAATCATTCGATTAGCTCTTAAGGGATTCATTCATTATTGGAAAATTTCCATATGCCTTTGCCTGGGTATAACTCTTGCATCATCAATTCTTACTGGGTCACTATTTGTTGGCGATTCAGTTGATCAAACGCTTAAAAATTCTGCCTACCAGAGAATTGGCTCAATCAGAGCCGTACTGAATGGTGGAGACCGTTTTTTTACCTCAGGTTTAGTTTCAAAAATAAACCAATCCATCCCCAATAATATTTCTACAGCTGCATTGAATGTGACGGGAACATTAAGTACTCCTGACAAATCTAAAAGGGTAAATAGTGTCAATGTATATGGAGTAGATAATCAGTTTTGGAAATTAGTAAGCAGTTCAAATAATATAATTTCTATTTCTGATGAAAGTTTTTTTGCTATCGGGAGTGCTCTCGCAGAACAGAAGCAATTGAAAGTAGGTGATCGAGTTATCATAAGAGCTGAAATGCCTGGTCATGTGTCACGAGATGCTCCGTTGTCAGGAGAGTCTGGCAAGTTAGCGGCAATTTCTTCCGAAATTACACATATTATAGAAGATGAAAGTGGTGGAAGCTTTAGCCTTAGAGCAGAACAAAGCTCAGCATTAAATGTTTTTATCCCTCTAAACACATTACAAGAAAAGCTCGATAAAGAAGGCAGGGCAAATCTTATACTTTCATCAACAACTGACAACTTTGAAAAGTCAATCCAACAATCATGGACTCATGCTGACCTAGAACTCGATTATAATTCTTTCGAGGATTCTGAGATTAATGTCACAATTTTTCAAAGCGATAGAGTATTCATCAGCGATAAAGTTGAATCTGCAGTGATGCAAGTCGATGGCACTGCTGAGCCAATTCTTTCGTATCTTGTTAATGAAATTCGAGTTAATGACAAATCGGTTCCTTATTCTGTGGGAACAGGGATCGGACCTCAATCAGCAAAGATTCTTGGAATTAAAGTCCCTAGTAAGAATGAGGTTTGTGTTCATCATTGGTTATCAGATGACACGGAGAATGGAGGTTTAGATATCGTAACAGGTGATACTATAAATATTAGTTATTACTCTGTAATAAATACAAGAGAGTTCACAACTGTAGGGGACGAGCTGGATGATAATGGCCTAAAAGATGAATCAGACAAGAGAGAGCTTAAAGTCACATCAATAATTCCTAAAGATCACCCCGGATTGAAAATGAATTGGGTCCCTAAATTTCCTGGTTTAGAGACTGCCAAGACACTAAGGAGTTGGGAAAGCGGATTGCCACTTGATACAAAAAAGATTCGTCCAGAAGACGAACAGTATTGGGACAATTACCGAGCAACTCCTAAGATATTTATTCCCATCGATTTTGCTAGAGCTAGTTGGGGGAACAGGTTCGGTAATGCTACGTCTCTACTCGTTAGTAAAGTCAACATTGATAATTTCCATGAACTTATATCTCCGCATTTAAAGTTAACTGATTTGGGTATGCAAATACGTTATCCTAAAAATGAGGCAGAAAGATCTGTTTCCAATGCCATCGATTTTGGCTCGCTCTTTGCTTCTCTTAGCGGGTTTCTAATACTGTCTTCATTATTGCTTTCATTAATGCTTTGCCTGTTCGCAGTCGAATCTAGAACCAAACAGCTCGGAGCACTCGGCGCCATTGGCTTCACCCAAAAAAAGTTACGTCAAGTTCTCCTCTTTGAGTTTTTGGTCTCAATTTTATTGGGGTCATTGTTAGGTTCTGCTGGAGGTTACCTCTACACGAAAGTAACTCTTATAGCATTAAGTGGCGTCTGGTCAGATGCTGCTGCGGGAGCTCAATTCGTGTTTGAAGCTAAGCCTGACTCATTAATCTACGGAACATTGGGAATTTTCCTATTCGCTTTGATTGTTATACGTGTTTCCGTTAACAAAATCACATCTCAAGCGCCGAGAAAGCTATTAGCTTCATCAAATGGAATTGGGCCAAATATTAACTTTAATGGAAAGGGCAAAAAGAAGTCGCGTTTCATTAAGAACATTTTTATAATTTTAAGCTTCACGTTAGGTGGATGCTGTGTCGCTTTAGGATATGGATCCGAAGGCGAAAAACTAGCAGGTACATTTTTTGGCGCTGGTTTCTTTTTCCTCTGTGGTTTCATTCAGGTTTTTTCTTATTATCTTAATGTTCTCTCTAAATCCACTGATCCCCAAAAAAGCAATCTTCACACTATAGCGAGAAGAAATTCAGCAAGGAGATCAGGAAGATCCTTGGCAGTCGCTGCGACTGTAGCTTCGGGTGTCTTTCTTATAATTTCCGTCAACGCATTCCGATTAAGCAACTCAGCAAATGATAATAATAACGAATCGGGTACTGGAGGATATGAGTTTTTTGCCAAGTCCACTCTGCCCATATATGAAGATTTAAACGATGAAAAAGAACGCGATAATTTTGGTTTTGAAGAGTACACTACAGGTAAAATAAACTTCGTTCCTTTCAGAGTCATAAGAGACGGAGAAGAGGCCAGCTGCCAAAACCTAAACCACGCCATAAAACCCAGAATTCTCGGCGTTGAACCTAGATTTCTTATAGAAGATAATGCATTCCGATTCTCGGCGGCCATTACTGCTGATAATGCTAACGGAACACAAAACAAATCCAATTGGTCATTAATTGATGAAGAGTCGCCTCAGAATATTGTGCCAGTCATTGGTGACAAAGCCTCAGTCATGTGGGCAATGAAAAAGAAGCTTGGCGACTTCGTTGATTACACTGCCGAAAATGGACAGTCACTGAAATTAAAAGTCGTAGGCCTACTGGAAAATTCAACATTACAAGGCAATCTGATTATGTCTGAATCGAACTTTATAAAATATTTCCCAGGAACCTCCGGCTATCAAATGTTTCTGGTTAACTCAGCAGCATTAAACAGAACAGAGGAATCAAAAATGATTGGCGATGTGACTAGGGCACTCGAGCAAAGAGGCATGGAATTTATCAGTTCTGATAAAAAGTTGGCAGAATATACCAGAGTTCAGAACACCTACATATCGATCTTCAGTGTACTAGGAGGGCTGGGCCTTTTATTAGGGACAGTTGGCGTTGGAATGCTAATCGCGCGAAGCGTCATTGAGAGAAGGTCTGAACTTTCAATAATGACTGCTTTAGGGTTTCGAAGAACTAACCTCACAAAAATGCTTATCTCAGAACATCTTCTCTTAGTTGGTTTTGGAATCCTTTCAGGCATCATGGCCTCAATCATTGCCATTTTCCCAAACATAACTGACAAGGGGGCTCAGTTCCCGATTGATTTTCTCTTTGTAATTGTTTTACTTATCAGTATTGGAAGTATTACTTTCTGTATTATTTCTGCCCGTTTATCCCTCAATGGCAACTTAATTCAAGGCATACGTAGCGAATGAAAACTCTCATACTTACATTATTATCACTATCGATTAACTGCCAACCCATGTTTGGTCAGGAAAGATATACAAACGATTTCGAAAGCCTAGAATTAGATTCATTCCCTAAAGGAATGATGGAAATTGATGGCATTTTTAAAGTTAAAACATCAGATTCCAAAAATGTTACTAACCGTAGATATCTAGAGATGTCTGCAGAACCATTGTCCGAGAATGCTGTAATATTTGGCCCCTCTGTTAAGAAATCCGCTACCGTGCAAGCTAGAGTCAAAGGATTCAGAAAGAGAAGAAGTTATCCACGGTTCGGGATAGGACTCCATGGAATTTCTGGTTATAGGCTGAGAGTCGTTCCTTCGAAAAAAGTTATTGAATTGGTTAAAAATGAAGAGCCTATTAAAAGTGTGCCCTACAAATGGACTCCTGATCAGTGGGTCAATTTACGACTGAAAATTGAACAAGAGGATAATAACTGGAAGGTATCAGGATCTGCCTGGACCGAAGGAACTAAAGTTCCTGAGAATGAACTAATTACTCACTTGCACGAGGGATCTCCAGGACAGGGCAAAGCATCACTATGGGGAACTGCATATTCAGGAAAGGTCATTCAATTTGATGATTTGCTCCTAGAATTTAAGCAATAAAACTACTAATATTCTTTTCTTCGAGGATATATTTATATCTAAACTTAATTTTACAAACAAA
>SHBV01000109.1 GCA_004211885.1 Verrucomicrobiaceae bacterium | reverse complement strand
AAGGGAAGACCCTTTAAAGCTCATCTTTTACTCGATAAATCGACGGGAAAACTGGGATGGGAATTTCCCCCTAGAGCAAAGAAAAAAGCTACCAAGAAAAAGGTTGCTGAGACAAAAGACTCAGAAATTGAAAAATAATAGTTAATTTCAAAAGGAGTATAGCCATGGAAAATATACGTTACGGCATTGTCGGATTAGGCAATATGGGAAGGGCCCACAGACAAAGTATCTTGGATGGAAAAATCGATGGAATTTCACTAACTGCTGTCTGCGACATTCCCAAAGGACTCCCAGAGAAGCGCGATGGAGAATCGCAGTTCACTGACGTTGATGAAATGATCCAGTCTGGAGACATTGATGCTATTCATATCTGCACCCCTCACCCATCGCACCGAGAAATTGGAATCAAAGCCCTAGAAGCTGACCTGCATGTTCTAATGGAAAAACCTCTAGCAGTTGATAAGGCTGACTGCCAAGCACTCATTCAGTCTTACAAAGACACAGGAATGAAAAGGGTATTTGCCGCAATGTTCAATCAGCGCACGGATCCTCACTACACAACATTAAAAGACCTAATTGATACTAACCAACTCGGGGCGATAAGGCGCGTCCATTGGTCCGTCACGGATTGGTTCAGAACTGAATACTATTATGCCATGGGCGGATGGAGAGCCACATGGAAAGGAGAAGGTGGAGGAGTTCTCCTTAACCAGTGCCCACACAACCTTGACCTATTCCAATGGCTATTTGGAATGCCCCAACGCGTCACCGGATTCCTAGGATTCGGACGCTACCATCAAATAGAAGTCGAAGATGATGCGACCCTTTTCTTTCAATACGATGATGGAAAAAATGCAACATTCATCACTTCGACAGGAGAAGCTCCTGGAGTGAACAGGCTCGAAGTCATAGCGGATCGAGGCGTTGTCACAGTCGAAGAAAACAACATTGTCTGGAACAAAAACGAAGAAGATAGCTCAAAATTTAGCGCTGATTCCATGTCCGGATTTTCAAAGCCTGAGGCGGCCATTGTTAATATCCCAATCAAAGACAGGGGCGGCCAACACATTGAAATAATACAAAACTTTATTAATTCTATCCGGGAAGGTGAAGAGCTAATATCACCAGCTATGGAAGGCATTAACAGCGTTGAGCTAGCGAACGCATCATTACTTTCTGCGTGGGAAGGGCAAACCATTGAGTTGCCAATGGACGCTTCTAAATATGCTTCGATCCTAAAAGACAAAGGCAACAACTCTACTTTCCAAAAGAAAAAAATTGATGCCCAATCAATTGCCTCGGCAGATGACTTTGCGAAATCCAATAAAAAATGAAACTTACAGGAATTGCTGACGAAGCAGGAGAGACCGTAGATGCCCAGATCGAAGCAACTAACGCTTTGGGGTGGAAACATATCGAAGCCAGATTTGTCAAAGTCGAGGGATTTGAAAAGGGAAGCATACACGAAATCCCTGAAGAGGCCTTTGAACTAGCCGCCCAAAAATTTAAAGAAGCAGGAATAGGCATTTGCGGAATAGGCTCAACCATTGGGAACTGGGCCCATTCCATCAATGATCCTTTCGATATCACTGAAGGGGAAGTATCTAGGTGCATTAGTAGGATGAAGGCACTCAACTCAAAGATTGTCAGAATAATGAGTTATGCAATCCTCGAAGACGGAACAGAAAATGATTTACCTGAACAACTTTTCGAAGAGAGGGTCAAAAGGTTAAAAAAAATAATATCGAAATTTCAAAATGAAGGAATCATACCAGTTCATGAAAACTGCATGAACTACGGCGGCATGAGCATTAAACATGCACTCGAATTGCAACGGGAAATACCAGATATGAAATGGGTATTTGATACAGGCAATCCAGTATTCAACCCTGACCGGTCCACTGAAGGGCCGTACACTCGTCAGAACGCATGGGATTTTTATGAAGTACTAAAACCTCATATCTTTCATGTCCATATCAAAGATGGGGTATGGGATGAATCTTCAAAAGAATGCACCTTCACCATGCCCGGGGAGGGTCAAGGAAATGTGGAACAAATACTATCTGACCTGAAATTGAATGATTATGAAGGCTACATCTCCATTGAGCCTCATATAGAAGCCGTTTTCCATGAAGAGCCTAACAAAGAAATAGACTTGGAGGAAAAGGCCAAGAGGCAATTCGAAAGCTACGTTGAATATGGCAAGAAACTCGAATCCATTATTAACAAGATCAGCTAAGCCTTTAATTGCTAGCTCTAAATAAGATCGCCGCCACCAAACATTAATTGCTTAGCATGATCCTTACCTGATCAGAATTGCTCCTCCACCATTGCAATAGCACGTCAGTGTTGAGGAGGTCCTCATTTTTGAATCCAGTCATCTCGCTGAAGGTCATTGCTGCCTCGCGGACAACATCTAAATTTAAATCCGTTTCGACCACTTTAGCCAACGCGTCAGCAGCTTTGCTGTTTCTTTTATCTGCTAACAGATAAGCTGCCCTCACTCGGTTATCAACTTTAGCTTCAGCGTTATCCAATAATTCAATCAACTGATCAGTATCCAATTCCGTCTCATTCTTGAGGCTCTGGTCGGGAAATAATTGGCCCACTGGGATGGTATGTGTCCCTCTCCTCAGACCATTCATATAAGCAAATTTAACCCTAAGAATTTCTGATGCCGCTCCGGCCTTCAATCGATCATCTTCACTCAACTCTGAGACTCTAAGCAATTGGTCAAGGGACGCTCTATCTGAATTATGAATTGCCGAATCGCCTAAAGTTATGAGCTTATTCCTTTCACGCAAATAGACTAATTCTTTGTAAACGTCTTTAGCAGACACCTCCGTCACCTGAGTAATACTTTTTAACTCCTCTGACATAGAATCTATCCTCTCACCTATGGTATTTAGCTCCTCAGTGATCTTAGCCTTTCCCTCAAATTCTGCTCTTTGGTCAGACTCTAACGCCAACAAAAGATCCTTTAGAATGTCCTTCTTAAAGGCTGGCAACAACAAATACCCCACAGCAAGAACACAAGATAGTTGAACTATTATATTAGATGTTACTCTGGACCATGTATTATTCTTCTTTGGCTCATTGTTTTTATTCGGCTCATTAGCATCACCAGAAACAACCACTTCGGTATTAACTTTTGATTCTGCAGTATTGCTCTCTGTAACTTTAACGACTTCCTTATCACGGACATTAGAACCTGACTCAGCCAGTGAAGTCATTCTCGACTTCTCTCTATTAGCGACCGATCGTTCGAGACGCTCCAATGCATCAGCTAAAGGGTCTGCTTTTTGAGAATCTTTGGATTGAGATGAGTCCATCATTAAAATACAATCAGACCATAATTGAGCTTAATTGAATTTTAGCTATCGTTATCGAAAATCAATTTTGCTTCAACATTTTATCAACGTATAAATAAATAAAACTGGTTCGATTTAAATTATAGCCTCAAATTGAGATAGGACCCTGATCATTAATCAATTAACAATATTTTTATCATCTTATTATGACAATTGATACTCGAGCAATTCCTGAAAATGAATCTTTAGTAATTGAAGGAAAAGTCGTAGAAGATATTTGGCAATTATCGGAGTCAGACAGTGTGAAAAGTGCCGGCCCCTTGGAATTCAAAGTAACAGCTTCGATCGTTGAAGAAAACTTATTAGTCAGAGGTAATTTTGCTGCCCCTTTCAATTCTCAGTGCCCACATTGCCTTGATACATTTAAATTTTCAGTCAATTTGACTGAACATTCGCTACTTTTACCAATTGAAGGGAATTCCACGATAGACTTGACGAACGGCATAAGGGAAGATATCCTCCTCGCCCTTCCAAATTTCCCAAATTGTGAAGAGGGCGAAGAAAATAACAGGAAATGTCCAGCTTTAGGGAAATTTAACACTGAAAGTGATTTCAAAGAAATAGAAACTAAAGAATCTAAAAAATCACAAATCAAGGATTGGGAAGAATTAAATAAACTAAATTTCGATTAACTCATTTTCCATTATGGCAGTTCCAAAAAGTCGCACATCCTTAATGAAATCCCGCATGAGAAGAGGAGCAAATCGCTGGCGGGCCCCAAAACTTAATAAATGCAATCAGTGCCAAGAAGTTATTCCTTCGCACATAGCTTGCCCTATTTGCGGCTACTATCGTAACCGCCAGGTACTAGTCATAGACTCTTTCTAGAAAAAATACACCCACCATAATAGGCATTCAGGTTATTCTAAGTTTCTCTAGCAGAGCTTTCCTTTTGACTCGGTTAGTTGCGTCCAGTAAGAATTTATATTATACATCGAGCACCAAATAAAGCTCTATATAATTATAAAAGGATGAGAATAGCACTCGATGCAATGGGAGGCGATGATGGCCTTGAATCAAATATCAAAGGGGCCGGTATGGCGCTCGATACATTGCCTTCCATCCAAGAGCTCTACTTAGTCGGCGATCAAGAGAAAATTACGAAGTCTCTGGACAAACATTCTATAAGCACTGAGCGAATAACCATATCTCATGCGAGTGAAATCGTTGAGATGAATGAGTCTCCGGCAAAAGCGATTCGTAGAAAAAAAGATTCCTCTATCAGCGTCGCAACTGATCTAGTGAAAAATGGCACCTGCGAAGCCGTCGTCAGCGCGGGAAACACAGGAGCTGCCGTTACCGCAGCAACATTAAAACTAAGGAATCTAAATGGTATAGACCGAGCAGGCATTGCATCTCCCATACCTAATGAATACGGAGTATCCTATATAATGGACGCTGGAGCAAATCCCGAGGCAAAGCCACATCACCTGCTTCAGTATGCAATTATGGGATCCGTATATTCGAGCTATGTTCATGGTAAGAAAAATCCTAAGATCGGACTAATGTCAAATGGAGCAGAAGAAGAAAAAGGAACAGCCTTCACTAAGGAAGTATTCGGGCTTCTAAAAGAAAGTAACTTAAACTTTATCGGTAACATCGAGGGTCATGATCTTTTCTCAAAAGAACTTGATGTGGTTCTCTGCGATGGATTTACTGGAAACATTGTTTTAAAAACTTGTGAAGCGACGGCCAAAGCTGTGGCAAAATGGATCAGTGAGGAAATTCAAAAAAACGCAATAGGAAAAATAGGAGGAGCACTTGTTAAACCTGCATTTAAAGCAGCCATGGCACGTGGAAGCTATGAAGAATATGGAGGCAGTCCCCTCCTAGGAACTAACGGAGTATGCATAATTGCTCACGGAGGAAGCTCTCCAATTGCAATAAAGAACGCCATCAGAGTAGCCGCAGAATCAATCACTCGAAGAATTAATCCACACATCGAAGAAGAAATAGCAAAACTCAACTTTCCTTCACCCATCTAATCATTACCTTTAAACATAGTATGTCCCACTCCGTCACAATATCTGGAACCGGAAGCTATGTTCCAGAAAAAGTATTAACCAATCATGATTTGGAAGCAATCGTTGACACTTCCGATGAATGGATAAGTAGCAGAACAGGCATCAAAGAACGTCGCATCGCCTCAGACACGCAATCGACTAGCGATCTAGCAACCGAAGCAGCAAAAGTTGCCATGAAGGATGCTAATGTTATTGGTCAAGACATAGATCTTATTATTGTTGCGACTATATCCCCAGATGCATTCTTCCCTGCAACGGCTTGTTACGTACAAAAAAACATTGAGGCCACTAACGCTTTATGCTTTGACGTTTCTGCTGCCTGCTCAGGGTTCCTCTATGCTATGCAAATAGCAGAAAATCTTATTCTTAACGGGCAACGGAAAACTGCTCTAATTATTGGCGCTGAAAAGCTCAGCAGCATGGTCGATTGGGAAGATAGGAACACGTGCGTTCTTTTTGGTGATGGCGCAGGATCGGTCATTCTTACGGCCGACGAAAATAATAATAAGGGACGCAAACTCCTTTCCTCTTCGTTAGGTAGCGATGGCAGGCAAACCGATATCCTACATGTTCCAGGTGGCGGATCGGCGTGCCCAATAACTCCAGACAATGCTGACCAGAAACTTAATACGATTCGCATGCAAGGACGTGAAGTTTACAAATATGCGGTCAATGCTATGCGCCGCGCGGCCGAGGATGCTTTGCAAAAATATGGGTTAAGTTCTGAGGATGTGGACATGGTAATCCCTCACCAGGCAAATCTAAGGATCATCGAAGCCATTACAGATCGAATGGGTATTCCAAAAGAAAAGACTTTCATTAACTTAACAAAATATGGAAACACTTCAGCCGCGGCCATTGCGATTGCTTTGGATGAAGCCAATAAAACAAAATCCATTAATGAAGGGGACACTGTCCTATTAGTTGCATTTGGAGCCGGCCTGACATGGGCCAGTTACCTATTAAAATGGTAATCAAATGAGCTTCAATGCTTACTGACTCACATTGTCATCTCGCCTCTGGCAATTTTTCTTCTGACCTCGATGAAGTCATCGAACGAGCAGTCACAGCAAAAGTATCACGGATAGTGACAATTTCTACTGACCTTGAAGACGCATCAAAATGTATAGAGATTGCAAAAAATAATGACTGCGTATCCGCAGCCGTAGGCATTCATCCCTGCTCCGTCACGGAGATAACAAATGATAACTGGATCGAAGGAATCAGAAAAATGGCCGAAAAAGAATCCGTCGCTGCTATCGGAGAAATTGGATTAGATTACTTTCATCCGGCCCCATCCGGTTGGACTGAGAAATCCTATAGGGACCTCCAAGGTGACTTTTTCCATTCCCAACTAGAACTTGCAGCCGATCTTGGTCTGAATGTTGTAATCCACCACAGAGACAGGGGCGACGAATGCTGGGAGGACATAAAAAAAATAATCGACCCATTCCATGGGAAATTAAGAGCAGTCTTTCACTGCTTCAGCTCATCATGGGAATCCGCAAAACCCCTAATAGAACAGGGTCACTTGATCTCGTTCACTGGAATAGTGACATTCAAAAACGCATCTGAAATTCAAGAGTGCGCAAAATCCTGCCCAGTCAATTCCTTCATGGTCGAGACTGATGCTCCCTACCTTGCTCCGGTCCCATTCAGAGGCAAGCGCTGCGAACCCTCAC
>SHBV01000108.1 GCA_004211885.1 Verrucomicrobiaceae bacterium | reverse complement strand
AGTTGATGTTGCTCCAGTAGCATTGTGTAATGCCTTCAAATTTAGTTATCCTGAAATTGAAGATGCAGCGCTTCTCATTGATGTTGGCGCTCGCACTACGGACCTCATTTATATTGAAGGGAAGAGAATTTACACTAGGAGCGTTCCTGTAGGAGGAGCCGCTGCCAGTTCTGCGATTGCTAAGGAATTTGATATGAGTTTTGCTGATGCCGAAGAGCGCAAGATGCAAGACGGATTCGTTTCCCTTGGAGGAGCGGCAGCTGACCATGAAGATCCAGGAATTGCTGCAATGTCAAAAGTCATTAGGACTACCATGACAAGGCTCCATTCGGAGATTATGCGGACAACGGGTAATTACAGGCAGGCAGGAGGAGGTGCGCCTACGATTGCTTATTTGTGCGGAGGAAGTGCTGCGATGCCTTATTTGAGAGAATTTTTGGCGGAAAAATTAGGATTCGAAGTCGAATATTTTAATGCGTTATCAAGCGTTGGAGTTGGTCCTAGGGTAGATGCTGAAGAGGTCGGCAAAGATGCTCATAATTTGGGTGAGCTTGTAGGATTGGCTCTTCGAGATGTGAGCCCTGATAATGTTTCCATTGATCTTGCTCCGAATGACATTTTAGCAAGGAGGGACCTAGACAAAAAGAAACCGTTCTTGTTTGCTGCTGCAGCCTGTTGGTTCATTTTGTTAATTATGGGAGTCCTTTATTATAATAAGGGAAAGAGCATGGCTCAAAATAATTTGAAGCAACTCAAGGATTCTCAAGGAGTCTTGTCAGGTTATGCTGATGAAATTGACAAGGCCGAAGCAGATGAGAAAAAAGGAGCCGACGAGGCTAAACCAATCGAAACAGCCGTTAAGGGGCGAACGGCTCATATTGAGATTTTGAATCACCTCAATTCTATTGTTCAAAACGATAATGTATGGTTCGTACAAATTGAGCCATTATTCCAAGGATCGCCGCTAAAAGATACAGCGAAATTGGGGGAGAATGATGTTAGTAATAAATTCAAAAAGCCTCAGAAAAACAAGAACGAAGGGGCGCCAGACTCTAATACAATTACCCATTTCCGTTTATATGGAATGTGGCGTGAGTCTTCACAGAGTCTCTATGGATTTGAGGAGAGATTGAAGGATAGTCCCATATTTGACATAAAGGAAATGGATGAAAGCAATAGAGCAATAGTAGAAAAGGGAAGCAGTGAATATGCAGGGTTAGTTCGTTATGATCTTCCCTTAGTAGAACCCATATATACAAACAAAGCGAAGTAACATCTAATCAACCGAGAAAATTTTTTTTAATTAAATAGGATGAAAAACAACAGTTTCCTGAAAATATATTCTGCAATCATGATTGGGGGGACGCTCCTCCTCGGATTTCTTGTCTTCAAAGGGCGTAGCAGTTATAACGAATTAACAACTACCTTTGAGAACACCGATAGGGCCGTGAAAAATCTCGAAGCCAGAAAAATTTTCCCTAACGAGTCAAACTTAGAAGAGAAGAAAGAGAGAGTCACTTCGTATGTCGGAGCAGTTGATAAGCTAAAGGCGAAGGTTCTCGAAGGGCAGCCGGTCCTCAATGAGGATTTAACTGAGCAGGATTTCCGCCAGTTAATGAATCAGGAAACTGAGGCTATTGTAGCCATGGCTGCCAAAAATAAACTCATATTACCAGAGAACTTTTCATTTGGGCTAGATGCTTACAAGCAAGGGAAGCCATTCCTCAAAGGAGCCCTTGGCAGACTCGAGTGGCAGTTAAACGCGGCTAAACAATTTATTAAGATTGCGGCTGACTCAGGACTTGATTCGATCGATGAGTTTAACCGTGATGAGTTTCAAGAAGAGAACGTGGCTGCAGAGTCGAAAGAAGAAAAGGGACCAAGAGGACGACAACAACAAAAACGTCCAAATAGAAGTGGATCTACTGCTAATCCGATGGACGGAGCTGATAAGGTGATGGAAACCTACAGGTTCACCACAGAAATCACTTCAAGTTATGAGGCGCTGACCTCCTTTTTGAATGGCCTAGCCTCTGACGGTACTAGCTTCCTCTGGGTCAGGAAGATTCGGATCGAGAATCTAGAACAGGAAAGTCCACGAGTCGGACAAGTAAATCTACCCGTTCCTGTTCCCGGGGCTGAAGCGAATGAGGCAGGTGAAACGCCAATGATTGACGCTGCGGTTCTATTCGGAAACGAGAAGATGCGGGCCAGAATTGTAATTGATGCTGTCCGATTTAAGGGTCAATCGGCTGTCAGTGAAGATAAGAAAACTGCCAGTTTGTAATAATTTTCAGTAACTAATATAAGATTTAAATCAATGAACAAACACTACGATAAGATAATTCTTGTTTTTGTTGTGATCGTCACGGTCGCTTTAGCGGCTTCTTGGGTCCCAGGTTACTTGGGACTCAACGAAAAGTTTCAATTAGACCAGAAATCATCAGGAAAGGCTCTCTTCGGTGAAGCGAGTGCTGATGGAATCCAGGAAACAATTGACCATTTGCAAAGGGACGTTAAGTGGGTGACTCCTACACTCAAGGACGTGCCTCAGAAACCGTTGCCTCTGACTCGGTCCATTCCGATATGGGTGCAAAATGATAAGGAAATTGACTTGCTTGATCCTGATGCTCCGAAGATCAGACCTCCATTAGATAATTCTTGGGCACTCAAGAATGGAGACTCTGTGGGCAGGAATGATTTGCTCTCCCTCGATCAAGACAACGATGGATATACTACTTTGGAAGAATTTAATGGAGGAAAGACTGACCCGAGTGATCCAGAAAGCCATCCCGCTTACGCAACTAAATTGACACTTTCTGAAATCAAAGAGGATACATACGCTTTGATATTCAGGACTGGCGACAATCCTGATGGGGAGTTCGGCGTACGCGAAGAGGCGACTCGTTATGAGGCCGATCCGCCTAGGGTTCCTCCTAGAAGAAAGTCGCATTTCCTCAAAATGAACACTGATTTTGGAACTCATCCGGGCCATGAAGACCGCTATAAGATCACTGCCTTTGAAAAGAGAACACAGCCAGGAGGAGCCGGTGGAATTCCCGTTCCTGCGCATTTACTCACCATCGCTGATAAGACCTCGGGAAAAGAGTTTAAGCTTGAGTATAAGAAATCAAAATTGGAAACCATTTACTATGCTGTCATTGATTTTCAATTACCCGGCAGTGAAGCAAAGCTAGGACCGTTCAAAGTTGGTGAAAGTTTTGAATTATCAGCTGAACCTGGCGTAAAATACGAGATTATTGAACTTGATGGAACCCTCGAAAAGGGTGTAAAACTGCGTAAAACAGGCCCTAGTGGAGCCTCTCCACAGGACATAACTATCTCAGCCGGAGAGAAAAATGCTTAATTGTGTATTTTCGCCTTTCCAAATGGACTAAATCAACTCTATAAGTTACGTTTACTAGCTAAAGAACCCCAATATCAGAATTTTATAATTTAACTAATACCTATGATTCCCTCATCACTCCTATCCAAGTTCCTTAAGAAAGGGTTCAGTGTTGCTTTTATATCGGCTGCGATTTGCTCCGCAAATTTGTATGCTGGTCCCACAGGCGATGCTGTTTCAGCTAAAGAATCTAAAGAAGATTCTGCCGGAGCAACAACACTAAGTGACATTGCTGAAAGAGAAATGGTTCGTCGTTTGCAACGGGTCAAAGATGCTGAGATAGGACTTGATGAAGGTCAGGCTCTAGAAGCTGATAATGATTTTGATGGAGCGCGCGCAAAATATAAATCAGCACTTGAAAATATACCGAGAGCTCCGCTCGTAAAATCAAAGAGGGACAGGGCAACTAAGCTTTTCGCTGATGTTAGTGTAAAATTGGCTCATCAACGCGCGACTGAGGGGCGTCGTGAAGAAGCTAAGGAATTGCTTGATGCTGTACTTGTAGATGAAGTGGCTCCGGCTCACCCCGAAGCGAAGAAGATCATGCTTCGCTTACAGGACCCTGAATGGTACAATCACGCTCTGACTCCAGAGCACGTTACTAACGTTGCTGAAGTTGATCGTTTGCTGAAAGTCGCTAAGGGCTATTTCAATCTTGGTGACTTTGATAATTCTGAAAAGCAGTACGATGCCGTACTGAGGATTGATCGATATAATACTGCTGCTCGTAGGGGTCAGGAAGAGATTGAGAAAGCGCGTAGAGATTATCATAAGAGTTCAAGAGCTCATACACGTGGGCGACTAATGCGTCAGGTCGATGAGGCATGGGAAACACAAGTTCCTCTCCTTTCTGTAGAGGGCCGTGACATTGGCGGAGGAGGTGATGATTCGACTGGACGTGAATACATTGCCCGTAAGCTTCGTGAGACGATAATTCCTCAGGTCCTTTTTGATGAGGCTACAGTTGATGAAGCCATAGAATTTTTACGTCAGAAGAGTAAAGAGCATGATCCGTTCGAGACTGACGAGGCAGAGAAGGGTGTTAATATTGTCCGTAGACAGGGGGCCGCTGGTCCTGACGGCGCTGCACCAGTAGAAGAGCAAACAATTAGCCTTCGCGTATCGAATCTTCCACTCGCTGAGGCTCTCCGCTACGTGGCAGAGGGTGCTGGTATGAAGTATAAGATTGAGCCTTACACTGTGGTTATCGTCCCACTCTGGCAGGGAACTAGTGATCTGTACACAAGGACATTCCGTGTCCCTCCTGATTTCCTTTCATCTGCCAGTGACGGTGGTGGAGCCGGTGGAGGAGACGTTGTAGATGACCCATTCGCTACTGGCGGAGGTGATGGTGGAACAGCCCTGAAGCCTCGTCAAACAGCTAAGGAAATACTAATGTCACAGGGAATCACATTCCCGGAAGGAGCCAGTGCATTCTTTAACCCTAGAACTTCGACTCTCGTTGCTAGAAATACGCAAAACAACATGGAGCTCATTGAGGTCCTAGTTCAAGAGCTCTTAAAAGCAGTAGCTTCACAGGTCTATATTACTACTAAGTTTGTTGAGATTACTCAGACCAATCTAGACGAACTTGGATTTGACTGGATGATGGGTCAGTTCAATATGCCAGGAAGCAATAGAATCTTTGGAGGCGGCGGAACCCTTGGTAATCAGCGAGGCGGTGAGTCACCAGGAAACGATTATACTTTTGTGCCACCAGGAGGTGGAACGACACCAGTTCCAACTGGTAGATTCCCTGTAACATCGGGACTCAGATTTGGATTGGATGGAATTCAAAGTAATGCAATTGACGGCTTGCTTCAGGAGAAGCTACTGACGAGCAATATTTCACCAGCTATTTTTGGAGTCGGTGGAGTCCTCACTGATCCTCAGTTCCAAGTAGTGATAAGAGCACTCAATCAGAAGAAGGGTGCAGATTTGATGACTGCTCCTAGTGTTGTTACTCGGTCTGGTCAAAGAGCAAAAATCGAGATCATAAGAGAATTCATCTATCCTACCGAATATGATCCACCAGAAATTCCACAGGAATTCTTCGGTGGAGGAATTCAGGGAGGCGGTGGCCTCGGTGGAGGTCTTGGTGGCCTCGGTGGCCTCGGTGGAGGTGGTGGTGGAGCCGCAGGAGGTTTCCCCGTGACTCCAGCTAACCCAACATCATTTGAAATGAGACCAGTAGGTGTGACTCTTGAAGTGGATCCTGTAGTAGGAGCTGATGGATTTACTCTAGAGCTTAACATTGCTCCTGAGGTCACAGAGTTTGAGGGATTTGTTAACTACGGAAGTCCTATTCAAACTGGAGCAGTTGATGCTCTTGGTCAGCCGACAACGATTGTTCTTACTGAGAACCGAATCGAGCAGCCCGTTTTCTCGACGAGAAAGTTAACTACTTCAGTTACTATCTGGGACGGACAAACTGTCGCAATTGGAGGCCTGATTCGCGAAGACGTTCAAAACGTCCAGGACAAAGTGCCTCTCTTTGGAGACATTCCACTCATTGGAAGATTCTTCAGGACAAATTCAGAACAGCATTTCAAGAAGAATCTCATGATCTTTGTTACTGGCAGACTAATTGATCCAGCAGGTCAGCCCGTCAATTCGAATGTGACAGGAGGCGCCAATCCTGAGGCCGGAACAGCTGCAGATGGAGCTGCTATTGACCTTGGAATGGGTGCTGGTGCTGGAGCTTCAGATGCTCTGTTTAACAACTAGGAGACTCTGATAAGTATATTATTTTAAAAAAACGGGAAAGGTCACGGCCTTTCCCGTTTTTTGTATTTGCGTGAATCTAGTTAGGATAGAATGTGTTTAAATGGTTGTCGTTGGGTTAACGGGTGGCATTGCGATGGGAAAATCAATGGTCCTTACAGGGCTAAGATCGATTATCGAAAATGCTCGAATATTTGACGCGGACCGATGTGTAAGCGAACTGTTGACACATCACGAAATATGCGAGAAAGTCTCAGCTGAGTTTGGTGATTCTTCACTAACTGATGAGGGTCATATTGACCGTCATTACCTGCGAGAGCGGGCCTTCGATAGCGTTGATCAACGTGCAAAACTTGAAGGTATCTTGCACCCGGAGGTCCATAAGGAATATTTAATCGCTCTAAATTCTGCTGAGCAAGAGAATGTTCCATATCTTATTGCCGACATTCCTTTGCTTTATGAGTCGTCGCAAAATTACCAACAAGATTTAACCCTTGTCGTTGCGAGTGATCATAAAACACAAATGGAGCGTCTATTAATGAGACCTAAGATCAGTGAAGAAATGGCTCGAAAAATGATTCAAGCCCAATTGCCAATCAAAGATAAAATAGAACTCGCTGACCATCTTATATGGAATTCAGGTTCGAAGAAACAATTACAAAAACAAATTTATTATTTTGCCCTATGGCTAAAGACGAAGAATTAAAGGATGACAAAGCCTCTAAACCGGCCAAATCGAAAAAGACCGCTACAAAGAAAAAGACGGTCAGAAAAAAAGTCGTTAGAAAGAAAGTCGTTAGAAAGAAAAAAATAGCGAAAAAGAAAGTCGCTAAGAAAAAAATATCGAGTCCTAGTGATGAGGAACTTGAGGATATTAAAAACGACTCATTAGAAGATAAAGCTGATGAGGCCGTGGCACCAGAGCCAGAGCCAGAGCCAGAGCCAGAGCCAGAGCCAGAGCCAGAGCCAGAGCCAGAGCCAGAGCCAGAGCCAGAGCCAGAGCCAGAGC
>SHBV01000107.1 GCA_004211885.1 Verrucomicrobiaceae bacterium | reverse complement strand
ATCAATCTCGGAGGCGGAAAATTCAAAGAAGAATGGAGAAGTAAAGACGGGGCATGTTATTCAGCGAGGGGCGTCTGCGCTTCGGATTTCAACGAGGACGGATATCCTGACGTTTATGTTTCAAATTACAGACTCCAACCAAATCATCTCCTAATCAACGACGGCAAGGGAAAGTTCAGTAATATGGCCGAAGATTATGGAACGGCAGGGAACCCATCAGGCCTCATTAACTATACTGGCGGTATAAAGTATCAGGTCAGCGGACACACTATAGGGTCATGCTTCGATGACTTGGATAACGATGGATTAATTGATCTGTTTGTAGGCAATTTTAGCCATCCCAGACCAGGCCAGGACCATCCCCAGTTTCTCCGTAACAGGGGCAGTAAATTTGGATACAAATTCGAGGACAAGAGCAGTGACTCAGGACTGGCATGGCAAGAGTCTTTCGCCTCACCAAGCTTCGGTGACTTTGATAATGATGGAGACCTGGACCTTTATTTTACTACCGTCTATGGCGTAGGCAGCGGTAACATAAAAAACTTTCCTGTCCTTTACAGTAACGAAGGAGAATGGAAATTCTCTAACGTCACGTCAAATGAAGGTCTTGGAAATCTGCCTGCAACTTACCAGTCTGCCTGGGCTGACATCGATAACGATGGGGACCTCGATCTTTGCACTGCAGGAAAGATATTTCAAAATAACAGTAAACGAGCTAACTGGATAAAAATAAAACTGTCAGGGGACGGCAAAAATGTTAACAGATCCGCCATTGGCTCCATTGTAAAAATACGATCGAAAGACAAAACAATGACTAGGCACGTTCAAACAGGTACCGGAGAAGGCAACCAGAGCGAAATGACCCTTCACTTTGGACTGGGAAATCTAAAAGGCCCTTTGGACGCTGAAATTCTCTGGCCGGGCAAAGTGACTACAGCCTCGAAGGGGCTTAAAATAAACTCATTACACAAAATAACATACAAGAAATAGTAATAATTATTCTTTTAAGGCTCTTGTCCAGTCGGACAAATCACAATCTCTCTGACACAAACTTCCTGCGGCATTTGGTAAGAAAATAGAACTGACTCCGCTATAGAATCAGGCTTCAGCGCCCCTCCTATCTGTTCGGCGTAATCCATCCAGCCTTTTCTGGCTTCTTCTTCACAACCATGATCTAAAAGTTCGGTATAAACCATTCCCGGAGCTATATTAATTAGTCTAACATTACTCCCTGAAACCTCTTCACGAATATTTTCAGTGATAGCGTGAACTGCAAACTTAGTTCCGCAATAAACGGTATGATCGGGAAACGTTTTTATTCCAGCAATGGATCCCATATTGATAATGGTTCCGCTCTGCCTCTCAACCATATCCTTGAGAACTAAATGAATACCATTAAGAACACCCCTAATATTCACATCAAGCATCTTTTGCCAATCCTCTGGGTTCTGAGATTGAGGTTTTCCGTTAATCATCACTCCTGCATTATTAATCATGCAGTCCACTTTACCGTGAGCGTCCTCGGCCTCAGAAATTGCACTCTTCATACCCTCAAGATCAAGAACATCGACCTCTTTACATATAGCATTTGGCAAATTCATAGCCTCCATAAGTTCAATTCTTCGAGCCATGAGGAGTAGCGGGTACCCTGCTGCTGAAAAGGCCTTAGCTGTGGCGGCACCGATGCCAGAACTTGCTCCTGTTATCGCGATTAATTTCTTATTGTCCATCCCTCAATGTTAAAGAAATTAAACTCACTCAATCAAATCAATTTATAGGTATTTTTACTTAGCAGAACCGGACTTAGCTCCCACCCCTTTGATTTTATTTCCGAGTAACTGACCAAGTTTCTCCGATCAATACCCTGACCCCTTCAGAATCAAAGGTCACTTCATATGAACCATTATCATTCATTTGGATAATCGTTTTCTCACGAATAGCACTTGGGTCCTGCGGCAAATCATAAGGAACAAAGACACTCAAGAAAAATTCATCGCGAAGTGATTGGATTGGTCGGTAAGAAAATACTGTAATATTGGCCCCAGTGTCCTGAGAATGTGACTGCTTCAATTTCCCATACTGAGCTTTTTGAGGCGAATGCGTAACTAGTAAGATTCGGGACTTACCTTTCTTCCACCACGCGTTATCGATTGGTGGAGCATCAAACCAGTTCTCTTTCTGGACCCCTGAACTCATGGAGCCTTCATAAGCCAAATGCCATACAGGACCAGCCTGATATTCATTTCCTAGACTTTTCGAACCTTTGTACTTATCCATTACGACAAAATAACCTTCTCTCGTTAGAACGGATCGCCTCTCCCAGCGACTGCCTTTGCCGTAATAATCATTGTAGGCAAATTGCCCATATGAATCCCCCTCAGGATTGTTACCTGCAGCAACAAATTTATCGTCGTGCTTAATATTGCCACGACGCAAAGGATCACGGTGATCACCTTTCCTGTCAGGATGCATCGGGAACTTATGGCGGTTATGGAGGACTAATAAAAGATCCAAACTCTCTTCCCCGGCCCCTCCACCAATTGGCATATCATCCCTATAAACATTATTATACTTACCAGAAGTGTGTAGGTACTTGGATCCTGAGACCGAATACTCATAAAGATGCCCCGACACATTGTCCAAGTGCTCATCCTTATGAGGATAAAGAAAGTAAGCCGCGAAGGGGGTCCCCGGTTGGCGATTTTGATTGAGGTAAAGCCTCTCAGGAATTTTCTCCTTCATTGAGCTCAGCATTCCAATCATTGATCCTCCTGGAGGCACTTCAGGTTTAATTCCTCGCTCAACGAACCACGCAAAGCGCCGCTCATAAGCAGAAAGGTAATCCTTAGGAACGTCGCCTCTGTTTGGACGACCTCCGATCGCTACTTGCTCAGCGGCCCACAAATAGTGAGGACTCTTATAATGCTTAGCTAACCGGTACCAAAAGTGCCCGTCTCTTGGTGAAGTCTCCACGCTATAATAGCCAACGTGCCAAGGATCTTTATAAATGGAGTTAAGATCTTTTCTCACCATCGATCCGGAATTAGGGTTCCCGCGAACGCCTCCCCCATGAACAAATCCGAGGCACCTCCTGGCAACTGAATGGATGAGGTCCTTTTCTTTTTCTATCCTGCCGGTCGCCTCTGCAATATCAATCAGTCCATGAAGAAAAATCGGCCCGTAAGGATAGTAAGTCCACTCAGTCCAATCTGCAAAATCAGATAGGCTCTTCCATATCCTGTCAATCCATGCCTCCGCCTCAGCTGCCTGAGGCGAATCCGGATAAAGTTTCAGGGCAAGAGCAATTCCTCCTGCATTGCCAAAGGAATGATTATTTGCAGACTGGGCCTTCTTTTTAAAATTGATAAATCGCGGCTCAAGGCTCTGCTTTACAATTTCCTCAAAACGAATCTTCTCGTCGTTCGTGAGCATTCCCTGAGTGGCTAATTCCTGATAAATTCTCATCCTCGCAGCGCCTCCCCAGCCCCCATGATAACCTCCTCCGTGAACGTCCCTATAAGCTTTGCGTCCCTCAACATCGAGGACTGACTCTTTCCTGTCCCCGGTCAGTGTCGTATAAAACATGTAAAGCAAATCACCCTCTCCCTTATCTTTTAGCCTCTGGTGCTTGTCCAGTATGAGCCCTCTGAAAACTGCACGCAGCACTTTCAAAGCACCTTTATCTTTCCTTCCACCATCCACATAACGGCACCTTAACCTATCCCAGCCCCACCAGCCCCTTGAGAAAGAGTGCCTCTCCACTGCTGCCATTGATTTTCTCAAAGCGTTCTCCATTTCATCTATGTTTTTAACATCCATGTATGACTCTCGTGGATGACCTGAAAGGAGAGGATCCTGCTCAGCAAACAATTCCCCCAAACTGAAAAGGGCAAAGAGCCCCAGTACCGATTTTAAATAACGTAAACTCATTGATAATTATTTTTCATTCATAGACTTTCACCAATAACTGTCGAATCTCGATCCTCGTCTGTTTAGGACCATTGCACAGTTCAAAACCTATTTTACCATTGAGGCGGCCCTCCTCATGAACAACATCAATCGTGCTCACCCCATTGAGCCAAGCCCTGATATGATTGCCTCTGGCCTCAACATAATAATGATTCCACTGGCCCTCTTTGAGGAATCTCGAAACGTACTTTGGGTTGAACTGTTGCACCATTCCGTCTCCTCCCTGCTCCCATAAGCATCCCCAATAAGATTTTCCCATGTCAACCTGATAGCCCGGCACATCATTGAATGAGACCGGCTCTAGCCTTATTCCGAAACCGGAATTCGCCCCGTTCCCAGTCATTTTGAATGTCACGTGAGCCGCAAAGTCTCTGTAAGATTCTTTGGTCCAGCAAAAATGATGAAGCCCTCCATCAGACTCTCCAATGATGCTACCTTTTTTAATGGTCCAATGATCTTTCTCGTGCTCCCAATTCGATGGCCCATCAAGGAGGTCAGCCCATCCCTCACCCACTGGATTGCCATTGTCCAGACTCCCTCCTTGCGGAAGATTTCTTATCAGAGGATCAAAGAGTTCATTTATCTTCTCAACAGTAACATTAACCAGCATATCACCCCCCTCGGATCCAACTGCACAACTCTCCGGCCTAGAACCATAGCCTCCACTCTTAATTCCTCTGGCAGTTGATAAGTAATGAGCAGGCCCTGTCAACTGCACAACGCATGTCATTTTGGCATCACTGCGCCCGAGCATCCTTAGCCCATATTCCGTATAAAGTTCAAATTGGTTAGTGCAAACCGCAACATCCCCGATCCTTAGGACATGAATCTCTGAAGGATATGCCCCTCGCGGATCATTTTTGAATAGTTCCTGTCTCTGTAGAGTCTGCTCTCTCCAAGAAATCTGCCTAGCGAGCCTATGAGCCTTCGACGGGTCATTCTTAAGCTCTTTTTCATAAGCCTCTTTCCAGTCATTGATTTCTTTGATTTGAGCTTCAGAGAGTTTCCAGCCCGGCAAAGGGACAGTTTCTGTATAGTGAGAGAAATTGATTTTGGATTTTCTTTCATCTTTGACAAGTGAGTAGGTGTCCAAAACTGATTCCGTTATTCTACGACCAAATTCATCGAGCCAAGATTTGATTCCTCTCAATTTCATCATCCGGTCCTCTGCCTCATTATGGATTCTTCTCCATGGTCCCTGGTCTCCCGCGGCTCCGCACCAGGGAACGACAATATGATCTTCTCCTAAGGCACTCTTGAGCCTATTTCTGACAGGAGCCCAAAAATCGGCACTGATTTTATTGCCTCCAAAATATTCCTGTGAAGGCGACCAGACGTTCACGGCAGTGGCCAAAGGGACTCCCTCTTCATCGAAGAAGAAAAGTGCCGGAATGCCCTGATACTCTCCACCTTCAGGGCCCAGGTAATTTTTTCCATTCACTCCGCCATAGACCTGAGCAGAACCGTCAGAGTAAGTGTCTCTTCGGTTATATGCTACCTGAGCATGACCCAATCCCCAAGCAAATGTACCGGGACTCAGCCCATTATGTGCCTTCACTACCGCCTCCGAAACCTCACCCACAAAGAAATCAATGTACTCATCGACCGACATTATATCTTTCGGCAAAATAAAGTTATCGCTCATCACTACTGGAGCCTGATGAGTATGGGTCGCACTGATAAATATCCTTGAAGGGTTGATGTTAGGGATTCTCTCTGCAACTCGGTCCCTGAGCCTATCAGTGATCACTTTTGGAATATGGACAAGGTCAGCGCTCACTATCACTGAGAGATCCTTATCTTCATCAGGATCGCCGGCCCCAATGATTAGGACTGAGGCCCGGATCGGGGAGTGCACACCGTCAGAAATGCGGAGAGTAAAGCTTCCCTCCAATGCTACAGGTTCATTCGGAGTAATATTTGCCTCTGCCCGGCCAACATAGAGTTGACGCTCAACCGCATGACTCAATGAGCCGAACCAAAGAAACAGAACAGATAAAAGCCTAATCATTTCGCCGAGAAACCAACCGTTTTTGCCCAGCGATCATGGGCCTCCTTAAGTTTTTTCAGCACCTCTTTCTTCTCAGAAATATAATTTTTCTTTTCCGGATCCTTGTCCGAGACGTTACCAAGATGAGTGCCCGGAGGGACTTTCTGCCCAGGCTTCAGATCCCATGATCCTCTCCCAATCAGTTTCCAATTTCCTACACGAACGGCCCACTGTTTCTGCCAAGCCCAATGAAATTCATCATGCAGGCCCCTGATCCTATCGTCCCTTATGATTGGGACCAGAGTCTTTCCGTCAAAAGAAATCCTCTTGTCCTTTTCAATCCCGCACAAATCAAGGACCGTAGGGTACCAATCCATCGAAGTGACAGCTTGGTCCCGGACACTGCCCTTCGGTAAAGCTTTGGGATAAGACAATATTGCTGGAACCCTAATACCGCCTTCAAAAAATGTCCCCTTATTGCCCCGGTACGGGCCCGCGTTTCCTCCTCCGCCGAAGGCCCCATAATAGTGCCCTTTCTTTAAGCCACTGCTATGATTATCAACTCGTATCTGACTGTGCTCAGCTGAGTGCCCATTATCACTCATAAAAACGATGAGAGTATCTTCTGCCAATTTAAGATCATCGAGCTTCTTCAGTATTTTGCCTATATAATAATCTGTCGTACTGATCATGGCCGCGTAAGAGCGGCGCGGCATTGGCAATTCCTTGTACCTTTCACCAAACATCTCAAGAGCCTGTTCAGGATAATGCGGGATATTTAAAGAAAAATATAAGAAGAAGGGCCCGTCCTTGTTTTTATCGATAAACTTGAGGGCCCGTTCAGTCATCATTTCTGGAAAATATTTACCTCTCGCGTGGACTTCCTTTGTCTTTTCATAAAGGTCATAAAAACCCGATCCATGAAGAAAGTAGTGGTTATAATTATCGATGAAACCGCCGCGCAGACCAAAAAATTCATCAAATCCCTGAGTCGTTGGACCACTGTCACGGGCAGCGCCTAAGTGCCATTTGCCATACAGTGCCGTGCGATATCCTGCAGCTCGCAGAGACTCGGCAATCGTAAACTCACCCGCGTCCATATTAATTCCTCGACGGCTCTTTAGGTCCCCCTGAGTCCAAGAGTTAACGCCTGACCTCTGAGGATACCGACCAGTCAATAACGCTGCACGCGCAGGGCAGCAAACCGTATGTGAATATGCCTGCGTAAACTTAATGCCATTCTTTGCTAACTCATCGATTGCCGGAGTGTGCAGGTCATTAGACCCAAAACAGTTTGCATCAAGCGTTCCCTGATCATCCGTAAATATAAAGATAA
>SHBV01000106.1 GCA_004211885.1 Verrucomicrobiaceae bacterium | reverse complement strand
CAAGTTGAGGTTGTGAAGGACGTATTGCTTTAAGAAATTGATCAATGATATGGTCAAGGCGTTTGACTTCATCTGCTGAGGTGTCTATCAGGTCCCTCAGTTCTGCTTCGTATAGGTCAGGGACTGCTTTCTTGAGTTTTCTTTCCAGTAACTGCAAATGAATATTCATTGAGTTCAAAGGATTTCCTATTTCATGAGCTACTCCAGCTGCGAGCATGGTCAAAGCGTTTAATCGTTCTGATTCGAGCTTTTCTTTTTCTCCTTTACGTGATTCTGTGATGTCACGAATTAGCATGACATAAGCCAGTTCATCATTTTTTGGTGTGGTCTTGATTGGCTTAATATAAAAATTAAGATAACGATTTTCAGGGTAAAAAACTTCAAGATCTTTTGAAACTGCACTACCCTCACCAGAAATGAGGCTGTTCCAATCTAAGCCTTGGATATTTTCTGCAATATATTCTCCGGTGACCGTTTCTGGGTTCAGTCCAAATAACCTGCTCGCACCATTATTAATATAATGAATTAAACCAGACTCATCGGCGACTATGATACCTTCCTGAAGAGCATCAAAAACATTTTTAAAGAAATCACTTTCTTCAGCCAAACGATTGAGAAAATTTTGAACTTCACTCGAGCCTACGCGGTCAACACGTTCGATCAGCTTGTCAAAGAAGCGAGATTTCATCAGAATAGGGGACGATGAGTGATCAGTTAGAAAATCAGTTAGTTAAATTAGTTATGTGTTCCTTCCCTGACATTGAAAAGGCGCGACAAATTGGCACACATATTATTAAAAAGCAATTAGCTACATGCGTCAATGTGATACCTGAAATAGAGTCTATTTATAGCTGGAAAGGTAAAATTGAATGTGAAAAAGAGGTTTTATGTTTTTTTAAAACCACCAATCGTAATTATTCCAGATTAGAAGCCGAAATTCTTGATCTGCATCCTTATGAAACTCCTGAGATTTTACTTTTAGATATTGCGGGGGGATCCAAAGACTATTTGGATTGGGTGCTTTCTTCACTCGCTGACTGCGATTGAATAGAATCTAGCCCCTAGGATGAAATTTTTTGTGAATATTTTTTAGTCTCTTTTCATCTACGTGCGTATAGATTTGTGTAGTGCTGATGTCTGAATGACCAAGCATTTCTTGGATTATTCGTAAATCTGCTCCACCGCTCAGTAAATGAGTAGCAAAGCTGTGCCTGAGTTGATGAGGGTGTATGGGTTCTTTGAGATTTGCTTTTTTTGATCGTTCTCTAACGATTTGCCATACTCGGGAAGGGCTTAGTTTGGTTCCCCTGACCGAGATGAAAATATGATTAGAGGTTTTAGGTTTGACCATTGTTGGTCTTCCATGTTCAAGGTACTTTGATATTTCTTCACTGGCCTTAGCTCCTACTGGTACGATTCTTGTTTTATTACCTTTACCCGTTACTCTGATATAGCCTTCTTCCAAGTGAAGATTTTCTAACACAGTACTTATAATTTCTCCTAACCGAAGACCACTAGCATATAATAATTCTAATATTGCCCGGTCCCTCATGCCTAGCGGGTCACTGGTGCTGATCGATTCGAGTAGCTCAGTAATATCTTTTTCATTTAATGTCTTTGGCAGTAACCGTTGTGGCCGCGGTGATAAGAGGCCCTCAGCAATATCTTTAGGGATTAATTTTTTAGAGCAAAGGTAACGAAAGAATATTTTTAGACAGACAATAATTTGTCTAATACTTGAAGAGGCTATGCCATCTTTTTTTCTTTTGGCCAGATAAGCTGAAAGGTGTTCGGTAGTAATGTCCGAACTGGTCTCACAAGAATGCCGTTCTTTTGCCCATTTGGAAAAATTTTCCAGATTCCTTCTGACAAGGATCTGATAATTGACCGACAAACCACGCTCTGTAGCAAGATACATGACGAATTGATTGATCGCCGCATTTATATCGGTCAGGGCATTCAAGACTAAATAGTCTCGTATATATTTTTGTTTTTGTCGTTACAGAAATACTCTAAAAATAAATAGGTTAATCAATTATCTATTTAATTGGATTGGGATGATTTCTTAACGTGCTTAACTAGAATTTTCAATCCTGGGTCGAGCATGCCTCCATGGTTGAACCCTTGCAGTTCATAAATTTTTGTTTTTTGATGCTTTGCTATTTGCATCATTCTGGCCAGGTAGGCATTTTCCTCATACCTTCCAAGCAGTTCTAATTCTTTATCGCCAGTGATGAGTACCAATGAGGGTGCATCGGCCCTAACATGGAATAGTGGGGCAAAACGATCAATGATCGGTTGATGTTCTGGGATACCTTTTTCTTCGCGAGGCGTGAAGTGAGTGATGGTGTGCCCGCTCAGAGGAATGAGCCCCGCAATTTTATTTGCATCTATGCCATGTGCTTGGAGGTACGACTTATCCAGACCTACCATACTGGTCAAATAACCGCCAGCGGAGTGCCCGGAAACAAAGATTTTATTTTTTGATCCTCCATAATTTTCAATATTTTTAAATGTCCATGCAACCGCTGCAGCAGCATCTTGAATGTATACGGGGCATTGAACTCTAGGAAATAGACGATAATTGACTGCGATTACAGCAAACCCCTTCTCCATGAGCTGGCTCGGGATCGTTTTATTTCCTGCTCTTAGGCCTCCGCCATGGAACCATACTAGAGTCGAAAAATTTTTGATTTTTGCAGGGTAATAAATATCTAACTTGCATCGATCTTTAATATATTTGTCGTCTGCTTCATTATTAAGAACTTCGTAAGCAATGTTTTGTTCTGTTTTATATTCTTCAGCATTCGAGTTTAAGCCCAAAACGGCTGATACAAATAAAATTAAAGTAAGAATGTGCTTTTTATATGCATTGAAATACGACTCGGATTTATGTTCTAGCATATTGGAGTCATAAACTATTTCAGGGCTAATTACCTCAAAAAACATCGATATAATCGACTGAATAAGTCATATAAAACTGCTTTCTTAGGCGTTGCCTCGGTCTATAGTGCTCTCCCAATAATTACGGATTGGTCAAAAATGCCAAAGGTTCATATTAAAACATACGGATGCCAGATGAACGAGAGAGACTCGTATCAAGTGGCTAAGATGCTAAAGGACCGTGGTTACATGATGACGCCAGAGCAAGCGGAAGCCGATGTGATTTTGATTAATACTTGTTCTGTTCGGGACATGGCTGAACAGAAAGCATTGAATAAAATGAGCTCAATGCAACATCTTCGTAAGACGAGGCCCCACATTGTATACGGTTTCATGGGATGCATGGCACAGAGCCGAGGTGAGGAACTGCTAGAAAAAGGAGCTGACCTTGTCGTTGGAACGCAGAAATACCATAGAGTCGCTGATTATGTGGAAGAAATTTTCAAAGCTAGAGTCGAGGCCAGAATGGATGACCTGCGGACTTCAATTGTAGATACTGAAGAAGAAGCAGATTCTCAGAATACAATTAGGGACGGGGCAGCTACTGAAGGTGCGGTGACTGCATTTGTTTCTATTATGCAAGGTTGTAATATGAAATGTTCTTTTTGTATTGTTCCTTATACTAGGGGATCAGAGAGATCGAGACCGATCGGGGAAATTGTTGAAGAAGTGAAAGGGCTAGCTGATTCCGGAATCAGGGAAGTAACTTTGTTAGGTCAGATAGTTAATCTTTACGGACGACATGAATTTCCTTCAGTTGAGGGAAAAACTCCTTTCGTGCAGTTACTTGAGGCAGTTGCGCAAGTTGAAGGTATTGAGCGGGTACGGTTCATATCACCTCATCCGGTAGGTTATAAACAGGATCTGATTGATGCATTTGGTTATATACCGCAATTAGTCGAGCATGTTCATTTTCCATTGCAGTCTGGTTCTGATAAGATTCTAAAAGCTATGCGACGGCCATATAAGGTCGCAAAGTTTGAAGAATTAGTTGAGCGGATGAGGGAGGTCTGTCCAAGTATTGCGATTTCGACTGACATTATCGTTGGCTTTCCTGGTGAAGGTGAAGAGGAATATTTAGAAACAAGAAACCTTTGTGAGAGAGTCCGTTTCGATAATGCATTTATTTTCCGGTATTCAAAGCGAAGAGATACTCCAGCGGCTCAAATTGATGAGTCTCTTCACTTATCAGAAAGGGTAAAAGAAGAAAGGAACCAGGATTTATTGAAAGTTGTAGATAGAATAGGCAGTGAAAAAAATCATTCCTTAATTGGTACTGAGTTGCAGGTCCTTTGTGAAGGTCCGAGTAAGCGTAGGGACGATCGATTGAGTGGAAGGACAAGAACGAATAAAATTGTTATTTTTAAAGGTGACAGAGGCCGTCTTACGGGAAAATTATTTAATGTTAAAATTGAACGCACGACGGGACATGTGCTTTACGGGACCCCTATTTTAAACTGACCAGATGACTCGCCATATTTATACTCAATTTTTCAGCTTACAATTTATTGGAATAACAATAGGAGTAATGCTGGTAGCTCTTCATGTTATAGCGTTATTAAAGCGTGAATCGATCATGGATTATCTTAAACAACTGCCTCGTAACAAAAGTTTGGGCATTGCGATTCTGGCAATTGATTGTGTCTGGTCTTTTTGGTTAATAGGTGAAGTTGATCTTGGTGAATTTCAGAAATGGGAAAACCCAATCCGGTTCGGTTTGCCTATCGGATTTATTTGTTTTATTTTTTGGGTCGATGAGTTTTTAGCAGTTAGGGCAGTGGGTATTTTCTTACTCTTATTAGCCTGTCCGATCCTTGACGTTGCTTTTCTTCAAGAACCAAAAACTAGAATCTTATTACCGATACTTTGTTACATATGGATTTTCTTATCTCTTTTCTGGATAGGAATGCCATACCTTATGCGTGATCACATTGCCTGGGCCACAAAAACAAAAGCCCGATGGACTGGCCTTTCCGTGAGTGGCATTATTTATGGATTTGTAATGATTGTTTGTGCTTTTGCCTTTTGGGGCAGTGATAAAGGCTGAAGTTTTATATTTCTGGGAATAATTTATGAAATTGGAATTGTTTCTGAGTGAGGCTATGATGATAAAATAAAAGCTATGTCTGAAGAAAAAAAAGAAAGGCAATCCAAGTATCAAACATTTCTAATCTTTGGAGCTCCTGGGAGCGGTAAAGGAACTCAGGGTCGTATATTGGGCCAAGTGCCTAGATTTTATCATTGTGCATGTGGAGATGTTTTTAGATCTTTAGACACTCGTACAGAGATTGGTCAAGAATTCGTTCAATATTCAAGTCGTGGAGAATTAGTTCCTGATGATGTTACCGTTAAGCTTTGGAGGGCAGCAGTCGAAGCCAAAGTAACATCAAATGCGTTCAAACCTGATATTGATTTTTTGGTTCTTGATGGGATTCCCAGAAATGTAGAGCAAGCAAGATTAATTGATGAACACTGTGAAGTTGTTCAAATTTTTCATCTTTCTTGTCCGGACAGGAGCGAATTGATGAGGAGGATCAGAAAGCGCTCCATTAAGGAAAATCGTCTCGATGATGCAACGGATGATGTGATACAAAACCGTATTCATCAATACGAGCAAGAAACCAAGAAATTGCTAGATCATTATTCAGCAGAAATTCTAACTAATATTAATGCTCAGCAGAGTCCTATTAAAGTTTTGCAGGACATAATATATACTGTGACATCTTTGAGAGTGTGGCAGAAAACTTCTGACGAGGTTTACTAGTAGTTACCTATAAGTGAAAATTGTTTTTTTTGGCACTGGCGATATTGGCTTACCTTCATTAAAGGCAATTCAAGACTCAGAAGATTATGAACTTTTGGCCGTTTATACTCAGCCAGACAGGCCCTATGGAAGGAAAGGTGACTTAAAAATATCTGAAATAAAACTTTTTGCAGAATCGTGTTCCATTCCTGTGCACCAACCAGAGAAGATTAAGGAAAGTGAAGCAGTTCAGAGTCTTGTAAATTTTTCGCCGGATATCATTGTGGTCATTGCTTATGGCCAAATATTACCTAAATCCATTTTAGATATTCCTAAAATAGCATGCATAAATTTACACGCATCGTTATTACCTTATCACCGTGGCGCTGCGCCGATACAGGCTTCAATATTAGCAGGAGATGTTAGTACGGGAGTCACTGTGATGTACGTTGGTGAAGGCCTTGATGATGGTGACATTCTTTTTTCAATCAAATTGGACATTATGGATGATGAGACTGGCGGATCCCTACATGAACGTTTAGGGAAGCTGGGCCCAGATGCGTTACTGCATTCTCTAGAACTTCTGTCATCTGGTTCTGCTCCTAGAGAAGAGCAGGACCACGGATTAGCAACTCACATAACTAAGATCAAACGATCAGATGGGAAAATTAATTGGTCCAATTCTGCACATCATATTGATCGACTAGTCAGAGCCTACGATCCTTGGCCAGGAACATTCACATTTTTTCCGGAACGATCAAATATCAAGATATTTCCTCCAGTTGAAATTGTAGAATATGAGGGATCAGATCCTGGCAAGATCATTGATATGGATTCTAATGGTATGGTGGTCGCATGTGGTGAAGGGGCTTTAAGAATTTCTAAAATACAGCCCTCAGGAAAGCGTAGAATGTTGGTTCCAGCATACGTTGCTGGCAAAGAACTGAATGTTGGTGACGTTTTAGGGGTTGAAGATTGATAAAAATACTTTCCATTGGCTTCAGTCTGTTGTTTTCTTGGAGCAGATACTGTTCGTAACGAATGATAGGTAATACAGAAAGAAAAAACTTTAAGCGGGTAATCTTAAAATTAAGTGGTGAAGCTTTGCGTGAACCTGGGAGTGAAGATAATATTTCACCGGAAATAGTCGAAACGGTAGCGAGCCAAATCAAGCTCGCACACCAGGCAGGAATAGAAATAGGAGTCGTTGTGGGGGGAGGTAATTTTTGGAGAGGAATTAGTGCAAGTAATCGGGGCATGGAGAGGGCCACAGCCGATTATGTCGGGATGTTGGCAACGGTTATGAATTCTTTGGCATTGCAAAGCATGCTCGAAGACATGGAAGTTCCTACTAGGGTTCAGACAGCAATCGAAATGAAGAATGTTGCTGAGCCTTTTATACGGCGAAAGGCTACCCGTCACCTGGAGCTTGGAAGAGTTGTCATTTTTGGTGCAGGTACCGGGAACCCTTTCTTTTCAACTGATACCACGGCGGCACTTAGAGCGAGTGAGATTGGGGCAGATGCTATTCTAAAGGCCACTAAAGTTGATGGAGTTTATGATTCTGATCCTAATGAGAATGAGGACGCAAAAAGATATGAAAGCGTTTCGTTTCAGGAGTGTCTTGAAAAGCGGTTAAAAATTCTTGATTCGA
>SHBV01000105.1 GCA_004211885.1 Verrucomicrobiaceae bacterium | reverse complement strand
TAGGTTATTCCGATTCTAGATAGAGGATTCCCGAGAAACAACATTATTCGTTCATTTTCATTAAGTTCCGACTATTACCCTCAAAAACGAGGAGCCTATTAATGATCTAAACTGAAAAGATTAATTTCCTGACACTTTTCAACAATGTACCCTCCTCCAAATTCACTGTGTATTTTTTATTTTAAGTTGTGTAAGAATGTAGCAAAGTCCTTAATGATTTTTTATGCAGAATAAAGGAGAGCACTTCATCCCCATTGGTCGAGACAAACTCCTTGAGTGCTTACCTGAATTTGAAAAATGCAGTGAATCGGACCGGTCACAATTAATTGAATTATTTGATCTTCTCTCCTCCGCATTACACTCTCAATATCATTCAGAACAGATTAACCTCCAAAGATTATATCAGCCCCTCGATCCAGATTCTATTTTAGTTCTCAAAGAAGATACAAATAAAGATTCATCCGAAGTCTTTCGTCAGGTTGATAAAATTCTTCAGAATGCAAACTACCAAAAGTTACCTACCGGAGAACTCAAAACTGCAGTTGAAAATGCGACTGCTCTTGGACTGAGGATGAAGGTCGACTTTTCATTATTTGAGGAATTACACGTTTATGGTCGAGGCGATGAAACGGAGACCTGGACCAAGAAGAGTTGGTGGAAATTTTTTAAAGAAGAGAAATTCGATGTGAAAGTCTTTCAGAGGCTCATCATTGCCTTCCGGTTAAAAGATCACGATGACCTTCCCAAAGGACAGTCCAGTTCATTCGTCTACTTGAAGAGTTTTAAGGGAATCCCTCATTCAGATTTACATACTTTACTTCCCGGAACTCAAGTCAAAATGACTCTCCTTGACCGGGGAAAAATTATCATCCCCGCACTCTCTGGCATAGTAATGAGTATAGTAAAGATTGTTCGACTCATGGTCGCCGTAGCAATCTTTGCGACTCTGGCAAACTTTATCAAATTCTGGGTCATTCCTGCAGGCATTATCTATTATATCATTAAAGGATTTCTTTCTTACAAGAAGACCCAAGACAAGTACCAACTGAACCTGACGAGGAATCTCTACTTTCAGAACTTAGATAACAATTCTGGAGTCCTGTTGCGGATCCTGAACGAAGCTGAATTACAAGACTATCGTGAATTGGTAATTGCTTATTACGTTCTCTGGAGATTTGGAAAAGCTGGAATGAGAGCAAAGCAGATTGATGATATTGCTGAGCATCAGTTATTTGAAACGATTAATCAGAAAATCGATTTTGAAGTTGATGACGCTTTAGAAAAACTTGAATCCATTAAACTTATTTATAAAGAAAAAGGCCTTTGGTTCCCTTTGAATATCGACGAATCAATGAAAGAACTGAACAATGCGCTAAGCAAATAAAGGATTCAAGGACCAGCTAATTACTAACTGAGTCCAGTCAGTTCCCCCAAATCATCGACATCAATCCTTTCGCTAGCAGGTACCCTAGGAAGGCCAGGCATCGTCATGATTTCTCCGGCAAGAGCGACAACGAATTCTGCACCATAAGCCACACGAACTTCACGGATAGGCATCTTAAATCCAGACACGGCACCTCGTTTATTTTGATCAGCACTAAAACTGTAAGGTGTCTTGGCGATGCATACTGGGAAATTTCTAACATCAGTCAGATCCAAGGACTTCAATTTTTTAGTCACAGCAGGAGTCAGTTCTACGTCATCGGCTCTATATATTTCTCTGGCCACAGTCTGTAGTTTTTCTATCAACGGCATATCATCCGGATAGATCGGTGCGAAATTTGAGACTTGGTCCTCTGATTCAAGCATCTTAACGACTTCCTCAGCAAGATCTTTAGCCCCTTCTCCACCATTAGCCCAATGCGTAGCAAGGACACATTTCACACCTTCTCCATCACAAAGCTCAATGAATTTCTTTGTTTCCTCTTCCGTATCCGCAGTAAAGGCATTCAAAGCAACGATCGTAGGAACACCAAACTTGGCAACGTTTTCGAGGTGCCTGCGAAGGTTTGCGAAACCAAGCTCAACGGCCTCAGTATTTTCTTCATTCAGATCGTTTCTTTTGACCCCTCCGTGATATTTTAGGGCTCTTATAGTCGCCACAATAACGGAAGCGTCCGGTCTGAGACCGGACTTCCTACACTTAATATCGAAAAACTTTTCCGCTCCAAGATCGGCACCAAATCCTGCCTCTGTCACAACAATATCTGATAATTTCATTGCAAGCTTAGTTGCTGCAACCGAATTGCAACCGTGAGCAATATTAGCAAATGGCCCACCATGAACAAAGGCAGGTGTCTTTTCTAGGGTCTGCACAAGGTTCGGTTGAATCGCATCCTTGAGCAGTGCCGTCATCGACCCCTCTGCCACAAGTTCTCTAGCGTGGACGTTTTCTCCTTCGCTGTTCTGACCAACAACGATCTGTCCGAGACGACGTTTCAAATCTCCAAGCCCGGTAGCAAGACAAAAAATAGCCATGACTTCGGAAGCCACAGTAATATCAAATCCAGTCTCTCTAGTTAGGCCATTCATCGGACCACCCAAACCAACGACGATCTGACGAAGGGCCCTATCATTCAGATCGAGGGCTCTTCTCCAAGTCACTTTCCGAGGGTCAATGTTCAACTTATTGCCCCAGTGCAAATGATTATCAATGATGGAAGCTAACAAATTATTCGCAGCACTAATGGCATGAAAATCACCTGTGAAATGCAGGTTAATCTCATCCATTGGAACGACCTGAGCATAGCCACCACCAGCGGCTCCACCCTTCATTCCAAATGAAGGACCTAGACTAGGTTCACGAAGGCAAATAGTTGCATTCTTACCGATTAATCTTAATCCATCACCGAGACCAATGGTAGTGGTGGTCTTTCCTTCTCCTGCTGGAGTAGGAGAAATCGCAGTGACCAGGACAAGTTTTGAAGATGGTTCTTCATCAATGCTCTGAGGATCAATCTTAGCTTTGTAGTGACCATACGGGATTAGCTGTTCCTTCTCTAATCCTAGGCACCGCTGAGCAAGCTCAGCGATCGGCTCAAGTTTAGCATTACGCGCAATTTCAATGTCAGACATCTAGTACATATGAAGCACGAAAAGTGCCGCCCAAGTCGAACCTTTTCTTATTTTTTTAATCCAAAACTTATTCAAAGAGTCCTATGTCTGTGACTCTCCAGAAAATTTTTCATTAATTTCTTCACTGAAGAATATCCAAAAGAGCCGCCTCTTTCTCGGCTTTAGATTGAAAGTCCAAGGCCCTGAAATAGCGTTCCCTGTCCTTTTCCAGAGTCTTTGGATCCTTGAGAATTTTGGCAATCAAACGGGCAGATTCCTTTGCCCGGCTCCGCCAAATAATATCCTTTCCCGAATCTGAATTCCAATCATCACCGACCTTCTCAAGCCATGAAGAAAGACAAGAATCCCAGTCACCTGAAGCCGCAATGCCTAGCGCCTCCAAGGACCACCGGTCCCCTGCCTCATGATTAATTGCCAGAGATGCCCATAATTTTGATTTTTCAGGTCCTCTTAAATGTGCAAGTGAAATAGCGCATTCTCGCCTAACCTTGGCCGATGGATCAGATGCCATTTTTTCAATGACACTGATTAGAGGTACTCCTGTCTGCCTAGCCAAACGAAGTGCAATGATCCTGATGTCAGGGTCCTTGTCTTGGGAAGCCAGATCCACATAATGCGCCGAACGACCGTCGTTCTTTCCCATCACCCATAAAGCGCGGGCCCTGTGCCTTGGGTTTTTTGAAAGAAACATCTTCATTAGTTCTTTTTCAGATTCCGTGCCCGTCTCATTTAACGCATTCCATGCTTTATAGCGGACGCAATAATTTGGATTTTTAAGAGCATTAACAGATTCTTTAACGGAACCGTACCCCAGCTTCGGCTGTTCGTACCGTGATCCCTTAGGGGCGATCCTGTAAAGTCGGCCCCGCGAAATGTCCCGCTGAGCTAATCCACCGATGATCGGATCGTACCAGTCACTAATGAATATGGATCCGTCAGGAGCCACGGCAACGTCCACTGGCCTGAAGGATCTGTCCTTCAGGCTCTTCATCATTTCAATAGAATCTGCTTTATAACCGGCACCATCATCCTTGACTGGATAGGCTCTTACGACATTAACACCAGACTCACAATGGATGAGCTGATCCCAGTACTTTTCGGGAAGTAGCCGCCCTTCGTAAACTGTAATGCCCGTCGGCGCTCCGGCCCCTGTCTGCAATACGTTCGGAACCACACCAGGATCATTTAAGTGCCAATGGGCAAGAGAAACATTCTTATGCATGCCCGGCCTTTTCTTGCGCCATCCTTCACCAGTCATCTCATCCAAATAACCGAAATTACCTCCTTCCATAATAAAATTAATACGGGTAGCACGGTTCCCGTCATCATCATTATCTGACTGCCAAAGTGAACCGAAAGAATCCACAGTCACCTCATAATTATTACGAAAATTGTGGCCTAGTATCTCAATATTTTTTCCATCAAGGTCACAACGAAAGACCATCCCTCCCCAAAAGGGTTTACCCTTGTCCTCGACACTCCTCCCATGGATGTCCTCCAGTATCTGACCCTCATTAGTCTTCAAGTTCTTACCCGTGTTTCCAAAATTCCAATACACTTTCCCGTCAGGACCATAGACGAGTGAATGATAGGAGTGATCAAATACTGGACGTCCATCACCGGAAAAAAGAAGTTCCTTGCGGTCAGCTCTGCCATCATCATTATCATCAAAGAAGACCCATATGTTTGGTGTCACTGAAACAATGACCCGGTCACTCAACACACAAAGACCCATCGCAGCATCCACTTCTGGACCCTGATAAAAAGTATCATAAGAATCCATTTTTCCGTCCCCATCTTTGTCTTCCATGATGATGACTTTGTCACCTTCGGGCCTCTTCCCCTGATTCGGTCCATAATTGACAACTTCACAAGCCCATACTCTGCCAAGATGATCGACATCAATATTGCTAAGACTCAATATGTCAGGCTCAGAAGCGGACAGGGTAAGTTCGAGCCCTTCATCCATCTTAAAGTTGTCCTCAGCTAAAATGAAATGGACGAAGAGAATATTTAAATAAATAATATATTTGGCTGTTTTTCCCGAAATAGTGATCATGATATAAAACCTTAGAATACTTATACTATGAATAACCTGTAAGCTCAATTCGCATTGAACCGCATCCTTTATCTGCTAAATTAAGTAACCCCTTAACTTAACTCCCCCTCCCAAATGATTCGGCCAATCACAGCCGCACTATCAATTATCCTTACCACTCTGTCCCAGAATAACTCGTATTCTTCGCCGGACTCGGTCGTGGTTTTCAATGAGATCCATTACAATCCCGCCGGACCGGAGGAAAGCACCGAGTGGATTGAATTGTTTAATCAGATGGGAATCATGACCGATGTTTCAGGTTGGCGATTGGATGGAATCGAATACACAATCCCGGAAAACACCTTCATTGAGCCCGGGGACTACCTGGTCATAGCAAAGGACCCAGGCCCGGGACAAATAGGTCCATTCCTAGGCAACATTAATAATGGCGGGGAAACCCTAAGGTTATATAACAAGGGCAACAGGTTAATGGACGAACTGAGCTTCAGCGACGGGGGAAGATGGCCAAGCGCCGCGGACGGGTCAGGCACGACGCTGGCAAAGGTCCTACCCTACACAGCTAACAAACCACCAGAGAACTGGACACGCTCTGCTCAAATCGGAGGGACTCCGGGAAGAACAAATTTTCCATCAAATGGTGCAGAGATACCGACCAAGAAAATCAAACTCATTGAACTTGATGATGAGTGGCGTTACAACGAAAGCGGCAATGACTTGGGATCTTCCTGGTCAGAGCAAAAACATGCCCTAGATCAAGAATGGAAAAGCGGCAAGGGCGGGATAGGCTTCGAAAGTGGTGCCACCATTCCTTTGGAAACAAGACTCAACTTCCCTAGTCGAAACGATCCTTATGTCATCACTTATTACTTCGAACGAGAATTTAGTTTGAGGGCCAATCAGTTAAGTAATCTTGATTCCCTGGTTATCAGGCATGCCATTGATGATGGTGCCTTGATTCATATCAATGGTAAAGAAGTTCTAAGAGTGAATATGCCGGACGGAAACATTACTTACTCTGATCTGGCTTCTGAGAACATTGAAGTTGATGAGCTTTCAACTGAAATATCTGTGGACACTTCGGGCATCGTTGCAGGCAATAATCGGATCTCAGTCGAAGTCCATCAGAGCAGAATCGGCAACAGCGATATCGTGTTTGGACTCGATCTCGCAGCTAACATTATAGACTCTCCTGAGAGCACTGATTCACTAATTATTTTTAATGAAATCCCCGCAGATTCCGAAGAAAATTTCTGGATCGAACTGGTGAATCCAAGCGTTTCAGAAGTTAATGTTGGAGGAATGGTCCTTTCCGTCAATGCAGACACGGAAAAAGAATACACATTGCCTGACCAAATCATGGAGCCGGGGGAATTTTTGGTCCTTGATGAGGAAAGGATCGGATTCAGGCCAGAGAACGGAGAAAAGCTATTCCTTTACAGTGCCTCATTAGAATCGGTAATGGATTCCCGCGAACTGACGGGCCGGTTACGTGGCCGAGCAGAACAGAAGGACGGGGCATGGCTCTATCCTGATCAAAAAACGCCAGGCAAGAAAAATACCTTCAATTTTAACGAGGATATAGTCATCAGTGAAATCTGTTACAATCCTCCCGCCTTACCGGCGGTCCCGCCCATTGCTCCGACCTACGAGAATATTTCGCTCGTACCGATTAAGGAGAACTGGAAAATGAACCGTTCCGGGGCAGGTCTTCTTAATGGATGGGCAAATACCAATCATGCATTAGGAGGTGAATGGGAAACGGGATCCGCACCGATAGGACGTGAGACCGGAACATTGCCCGTGCCACTGACGACGGCCTGGTCACAGGCTGACTATTCAAGCAGGCTCACTACCTATTACTTTGAAACAAATTTTCTGGTCCCTGCTGCAGTCTTTGCCAGCGCTGATGAAATAGTATTGACCCATATGATTGATGACGGTGCCATTTTTTATCTTAACGGCACCGAGGTGGGCCGTTTCAATATGCCGGAAGGATCAGTCAATTCACAGACACTTGCTAGCCCAACAGTCAGTAACGCCAAATTAGAAACTCTCAGCATTCCTCTTGGATCCCTTAGAGTTGGGGAGAACAGGCTCTCCGTTGAAACGCATCAGGGATCTCAATCAAGTAGCGATATCGTCTTTGGAGCATCACTAGAAGCTAGAGTGAAAATTACTGAAGGAGCCGAAGGAAAACCTTATCGAAATTCAAACAATCAGTGGATCGAAATTGCAAACAGGGGCAATTCCTCGATCAACTTGGGAGGATGGGAATTTAGTGACGGTATCGAATTTGAATTCCCGGAACTGACCGTCCTGAACCCTGGTGAACATGCCTGCGTCGCTGCTGATCAGAAAGATTTCACTCAGGCTTACCCGAACGCACGATTGTTGGGACAATTCAGAGGAAACCTTTCCAGATCAGCTGAAAGACTAGTCCTGAGAGATTCGAACAAGAACCCAGTCGATGAAGTCAGGTACCATGACAGTGGACGATGGCCGAGCGCCGCGGACGGTGGCGGAGCAACTCTGGAATTGCGAGACCTTGATGCTGATAACTCTGCCGGAGAGGCCTGGGCACCTAGCAATGAAAGTGCTAGGACAGGATGGAAGAATTATTCATACAGGGGAAGAGCCGCATCGAGCGGAGGTCCTGACTCGCAGTGGAGCGAGTTCAATATAGGATTACTTAATGGAGGAGAAATTCTGATTGATGACATTCGTGTCATTGAGGATCCGGACGGACAGGCTAAGCAGATCCTAAGAAATTCAAACTTCTCCGATGACACTGATCATTGGAGATTGCGTGGCACACACCGTCACAGTGAAATTATC